>JAUVXQ010000100.1 GCA_030603505.1 Candidatus Heimdallarchaeota archaeon
GGAAAAGAGTGAGGACTATCTTCTAATCCTTCATAAACACAATAAATCTGTGTATAATATCTCCCTTGTAATAGAGTGTTCTTTGTACAATAATGTTCAGCAAACCACTGGAAGTAATCAACTGTGGCAAGGATAATAGTAAGTACATATTCTTTATTATCGTCATAAAGATAGGCTTTGACTTCAGATCTTTCGATTATTTGATCAATAAAAGCTATCGGGAAGATAGTAATATTAATTTTTACTGTAAGAACATTTGTTTCGTTATTATAGGAGATATAAGGGAGTGAAAAATTAATCTTTAAGGGAACAATAAGTGATTCTAAAATCCTTTCTATTTCATAGTCACCTGTTTGTGCATGGAGAGTCAATTCATACGCCCCCGGAAGAAGAGAAGAAAGAGACCATATTCCCCTCCAGAAACCTTTGTTTTCATCAAAGAATAATAACCATTCTACGGTTGTTCCTAGTCCTCTCAATTTAATTGAAACGAAATCTTCACCATTAGAATAATAGATCTCTGTCTCGTTTATGAACAAAATATTCAAACCTTCAACAATTAGATGGGTGTCATTAAGATCTATATTTGGGTTAATAAGAAGAAGTTTGTAAGGGTCAATGGTTCGTAGAGATACAGAAACTTTTTCTCCTAATCCTTCATCGCCTGTCTTGGTTGGATAAACTTCATCAATAAATGCTATACTAATTAAAACTGATGTAGTCGTTGGAGGACAAAAAACGTTGATAGTTGTATTAGTTGTTAATGTTGTTTGAATGCTAATAAAAGTATCTTCGTTATAGTGAAGAGTAACAACACCTAATTTTTTATGGTTAGTATTATCGATAGTTATATCTAATTCTTTTTCTGTAAAATCGACCAAGGAGCTATAAAAACCATAATAAGGGATAGAGAAGTAATAAATAGTCTCTTCACTGACATAATCTAAAGGAGAAAGAGTATAGTCCATATTTCTGAAATAATAATTTCCTTCTCCTATTGCAGGATTATCTAAGAATAGAGTTATCTGCCAGTTGAAGAAAAGGTCGTTAAAAGTCATATTTAAGGAAGAAAGATAAGAGTTAATGGAAGAAACAGACGAAGCGGTTGAGTTGACCATTTCTTGAATGAAAGAAGGACCAAATTGTTCGTATAAATAGAAAAGGAAAAGATATGTTCCTCCATAATCAATTCGAGCGTCTTTACCTCCTGAAGAATAAAAATTCCAAAAAACAAGAGAATCATCATAATCATTTCGGAAGTGTATATCAGCAAAATATGAGATATTATTTTGTTCTGCAGTCATAGTTTGGGTAAGATATCCAGCTAGTTCTGCACAACCTTCATCAAACCATCTGTCTTCGTTAGAATCATGATTAAAATGTATAAGGTGCTGGAATTCGTGTGCAAGGGTGGTTTCAAAATGCTCTAGGTAGTCAAGGTATATCATCTCCCACTCATTAGATTTGCGCTCACTTAAACCAATACTGTCAAGATAGGTTTGACTATACTCATTAGATGGATCAAAATAACCAGCCCAACCACTAGGGATGTTAGAGTAAAGAATAATAGTTTTTCCATCTCCAATATTACCTAAACTTCCCTCAACAGTGCCAAAAACACTATTTTCAACAAGATAGATGCTTTGTTCAAAAATATCTAAATCCTCCGAAATATCCTCTTGAAATGACTCAAGTCCAAATATGTCTATAAGAGCAGTTTCAACGAAGAAATAAGCATGAGAGGAAACATTAACAACTTGAGCAGTTAAGGATCTGTAAGAAGTAGTAGTATCAAGACAATAGAAAGGGCGGGTGTCACCTATCTCATACGATTCAACTGAGTAAGAAGAAGAGAAGGAAGAGAAGGATGAAAGGTTTGGAACAATAGAAGAAGAACGCTTTGAAAGTTCCACTTTACGAGTATAATAAATATACTCACTTGAATAATAGAAAGAGGGAAGAGGGGAGTTTATAAAATCCCACAATTCTTCAATTGTTAAGGTGTGTTGAGCAGAGCTAATTTCCTCACTATTAATATTAAACAAATGGAAATTAGGAATAAAAGAATAACTCAAAGAAGAATATGTATCTTGATCAATTCTACCGATTAGCCAGGTAACATTATGTTCTATGTAGAAATCGACAAGATCACCCTGAGTAGAAAGGTCAATAAAAAGAGTAAGAAGAATAATGCTGTTATTTTGCTCTGAGACAATTTCCCAGAAATTATGCAAAATAGGTAACTGATCAAGACAATCGATACATTGAGAAGAAGAAAATTCTAAAAGAAGGATTTTGCCGGCAAAATCTTCAATATTTCTAACACTCTCATTAATAAGAGTGAAAGAGATATCATCCCATTTGGAAGAGGGAGAAGTAGTAACTGTAGTTTTATCCTCACCATTGGAAGAACAATTAAGACAAGGTCGCTGACTGAAAATAATAACAGAGACAAGAGCACCGATTAAAACGATGGATAAAATAATAAAAACAATTATTTTTTTATTAAAAACTATAAGAGATTGTCTCAATTTTACCACTTTTCACAGTTATTAGTGGTTTGAAAAGAAGATGGTCAAATAAAAGAGTAATTCGTTATTTATAAGTCTATTGTCTGGAAATAAAACTACTAAATCTAAAATAGAGAAAAGGAAAGGAGTAATAAAAAACTTCATAAAAGGAAAGAATCTTTGTTCATTCAATTATTACTTTCACTAATCTAAGACTATTTTGCTACAGAAAGCTTAAGTTGTACTAATACTATAGATTAATTGTTGATTGAAATAGGAAATAAGAATAGAATCTATGAAAGGAAAAATGAGATAAAAGAGTAAAAATACAAACGCTTTATATGTTGAGACATTCATCAATTGATTGTATGGAGACTTAAAGATGGTACAAGAGGATAAAAAGCACAATTATATAATGACAAGATGTGTGAATTGTAGTAAATCAGTAAAGGTAGTGGAAACATTTTGCATCCATTGTGGAGTAATAATATTACCTTTACCTAACAGGGAACTATACTGTGAAAAGTGTAAAAATAAGGTTAAAGAAGAGGACGATAAATGTTATGTCTGCGGAACAGAGTTAGATAAGCAAAAAGGAACAGTTCATGATTTTAGCAAGTTTTGGGACAAAAAAACAGAAAAGTTTATCCAATATATGTCTCAATACTGTAAGATACCTGAAAAATCGAGTTTTTTTCCTTTGATAGAAGACGTTTTAAAAACACAACTTGATGCATACCCTACTGTAGAACTATTATTTTCGCAAGAAAGCCCACATTTGTTACTTGAATGGTATGGAATAATACAAGGTACTGAGGATTTTACTGAAAAAGTCAGAATGTTCAATAACAAATTTGAGAATTGTATGAGTAAGTCTTTCATCATGTGTTACTCTTACGCTTATTTAACAATTGCAATTATAGAACACCATTGGGTAGTAAACAATCCAACACTCATTAACACAACACCACCCATTACCCAATCTTTGAATGATGAATTTGAAAAAATGTTCAATCTAACAATATCTTTTTTTGAGCAAACTTTAATGTCCATGGTCGACGAAGAATCAAAAACTACAATCTATAAACAGCTAATATCAATATTTACCATGTGTTGCCATGTCGATGATCTTGGTGGTGAGGAAAAACCGAAATTTCAACGGTTTGCCCATAGGCAAGAATATCTTGAAAAACTTTTTTCTCAGAAAACTTTCGACTTTGACAGAAAAGAGTTGTCTTTATATATTATAAATGATTTAGTCAGTTTTTTCAGTTCCCTTTTTCTTAGGGGGGCTTTTGTAGAAGCATCTAAACCTTTATTTATACTTGGTCGTACCCTAAATGATAAGAAAAAATATTTAGATTCACGCGTTTTTGAGATACTTAACGCTTTATTTAACGACATCAACTTTACTCTTATCCTCCATAGAGATCGTGAAAGTAACCAAGAATTATTGAGAACGTATGGAAGTAGATTGTACTATACAATGATTAATACTATTTTGTTATTATGTTGCAGTATAAATGAGTTATTGGGTATCATTTTACCAGAAAATAAACATATACTTGGTGAGTTCGTCAGTGTTTGTGAATCGTTATTTTCTATTGATTTAGACTTGTTCGTTAAATATAAACGGTTTCAAACACCTTTTGTTGTAATAATCTATTATCTAAAACTTTGCGGTTTGTCATCAGATAAAATTTTAGATGAAATTATCAAAATCTCTAAAATTAGTGATGAAAATAAACACTTGTTACTAAAACCATACAAACATGCTCTCCTAGAAGTGGAACATTTTTTAGAAAAAAAAGATAAAAAGATAAAAGCGTGAAGATAGAAAAACCTACAACCCTCGCCAGTTTTGCGTAAGCCACTTCCACCAATCACTATTAGCACTATCTCCAGGAAAAGTTAGAATAAGCTTGTAAGCATCTTGCATAATTCCATCAATTAGACCATTGAACCAGTGGTTATTACCAGGAAGAGCCCTTGAGTAGCCTAATCTGGTCCCAATTGATGCTATTCCTAAACGAAGTTCTATATTTAATCCGGTTGCATCAGTAATCCAAAAAGCACCTTCTTCAAATCTAAAGCTACTTGTTTTTAACCAGTTTTTCATCCAATTTGGGATACTTGGCCACGTATCAATATTAGTAGCACCCTCTTTTAATGCCTGCATAATAGTCTCTGTCGCATCGTCCCAATTATTTTTATAGTCTAACAATAATAATAAAACCATTTTCCAAGCATCACTATCAAAATGAGATGTTAACAAGTTAGGACCATGTCCCCTACCACCACCTTCTAACCAATTCAATAAGGCATCAATTTTCTTTTGATCAAAACCATAGTCCAGTAGTCTGTTTATCCAATATTTTCTACTTGCTGAATTAGCTGTAAAGGTTGCTTTAATTACATTAGAATCAACAATAAATACTATTGGTTTTTGGAGTCCTTCTAAACCCAGTTGCATCCAGCAAATTTGCAAAATCAAAATTAATGCGTGGAGTATAACCATTTTCTAACTTTATTAAACTCCAATCACTTTTATCAAAAAACGTGATGGCTTTTGCAGTGTTATCTTTGAAAAAATTCCCGCTAGGGACATGGAACAGCTGATCTGAAC
>JAUVXQ010000050.1 GCA_030603505.1 Candidatus Heimdallarchaeota archaeon
ACTCTTGTTTGATATAGTTTCATATTCCCGACATAAATCCATGCTTTATATTTTCTAGGTTATTGTAAATCCTTCTACTTATTATTTAGTAAATCACATTTTGAGTTACTAAATTATAATTCTAACACTTGAAATTAATATAATTAAAAAAAACAAATAATAAATAAGAAGAAATCTATTTAATAGGATATGAAGTTTGTTAATTGCCATCCATCTACTATATATCTACCCCAATAAATACGGAATTTAATAGAATAAATAGGTTCAAAAAATGCTATAGATGTTTCAAAGTAAGAAGAAAGAGTAAAAGTGTGAGATGGGGTCGTTTCTTCATTAATATAGATGTACAGATATCTAGGGTAGATATCATTTCTTCGATGAATCTCAAATTTTATTTGATCTTCATCGGGGTTACCACTCAATTGGAAGTTTAAATCAGAGTTATATGACTTCGGGAAAAAATGATCAGTAAACTTATGAGCATCAATGAAATCTCCTTTTAAATCACCTGAATTTATTAAAGCGGAACAATAATATGTTATAAAGGATGTACGCCAGATTTTTTTAGTCCAAACAAAACCATGATATTGAGTCTGTCCCGGTAACAACCAGTATTCGTAATTAAACGAATCATACCTATCTTGATTTTTTGTCGATTCGTGCCAATCAACACGGAAATATGTTAGGGGTACTTGATTTCCTCCAAGGTTTTTGAAATGATAATCTATATGAATATGTCCACTAAAAAAACCTCCTTCAATATTATCAATGACAATTTCAAAATAAGCATTAGTACTAGCATGAGTGTCAATATATGGATATATATGAGATGAGATTTCATTCATTTGTTCTAAAGAAGTATCAAACCAAAGATAATATCTATAATAGAAGTCTGTAGGCCAATTTACTACATCAGAATACATTTCGACTTGATTCAGCTGATAAATTACATCACTGATTTTATCTTTAACATTACTGAAATTATTTATAATTGCATCTTCTAAGGCTTCAAGTCTTTCATATAAGCTCTCCCCTACTAAAGGAAAAGAACCAGGACCAGGGTATACAGCATTGTAGGTTTCTAAATCAAGCTCCATTACTACAGAATCAGAAAACATCTTATAACTAAAATCCCACTCTTTGAAAGCAAAACTAGAAATCGTTGTCATTATAGTTAGTAAATCAAAAATAAAACCAACAGTTTCAAAGGCTTCTTGAACTCTTGCATTTCCCATTGCACTATATGCCCAAGATAAAACATCTGGATAATCCTGTGTTACTAAATCAAA
Source organism: Candidatus Heimdallarchaeota archaeon (assembly GCA_030603505.1). The sequence continues at coordinate 1,290 of JAUVXQ010000050.1, forward strand.
TACAGCATCACCAATTGGTTTTTCTAAAAATGTATCTGATGCTACTTCTTCCAAAATAGTATCAACCCAATCTTCCCATTCAGATTGTGTTAAAACAAATCCAAAGAAACCTGGATATAATGTATCAATAAACATATTCATTATGCCTTCAATCATCATTCTCGTTGCTTTTGCTGCCGTAAAACTTTGTCCAATAATTGTAGCTACCACACGAGTACCAGTCTTCAATTGCCTGATTGCTGCCAAAAGACCTCCATACTGAATACTGGTTTCTTGATAGAAACAATCATATTGCAAAGTATGTTTAGGTACAATTATTCTCTTTAGTATTTCGTTTTTATTTTTTTCTAGATACGTTAAGGCTTCTTCAAAAATGGATTTGGATTTTCTTAGGTTGTATTTCTTGACATCATCTTGGAAAGCAAGTAAGAAATTAACATATGCACACATATAATCAATTTCAGCTTCCAATGTGAAAACGTTAACACCAATGTATTCTATAATATTTGATGAATAGCAAGAAAGGAAATACTAATATGCATTTTCCTCTGAATTTATGGTCATACTCAGTTCTTTCCATGAATACATGCTCTTTTTCAACGAAATTCCTTCTTCATTTCCATGAAATATATATATCTGGTATTCCGCTTCTGTGTGTCGTAACAACTCATTAAGATCATAAGTAATTTGACATTTGTATGGAATATTGTATTTATCAAATGAATTACATATTAATGATTTCATCATTTTAGTTGTTGAGGTAGAATCATCAAAGAAAATGTCAACTTTCAAACCTTTCTCAATTTTTATACTTGACGAAGTAGAAACTATAAAAGATGATGAAATCATCAATATTAAAAGTCCTAAAGAAATAATTTTTTCTCCTACTTTTTTCATTATTGATCACTTTTTTTTAATATTTATCCTTTTCAATTTATTGCCTTAAAGATTAAACAAGAATAGATATTTGTGAATACCTATTTTTCTAATTTTTAAAGCAAACTATGTGTTCTCTTATGTATTTATAAATTTATCTTAAGCAAATCCACTAATTAATCTCTATTAATGCATGGATTTATGTCGGGAATATGACAAACTTCTTGACAATACACCTCCACAAACTAAAAGAATTTATTCAGATTATGAAACTTTCCTTAAAACACTATTCAATAACAAAGCGACAACAACGAAGAAGGGAGGAAGACTAAGGATAGCACCTTTGTGAATAATGGTGGCTTTATGTGTTCTGAGAAGAGTAAGAAACGTTCCTTGTCGGAAACTACAGAGCAAATGGAAAGATGTACATTTCTGATTGTTGAAGGGTGGATGAGAACCAAACCTCAGAAATCGACATTTCATGCAGTATAGAGGAGTATCAACCCATTACTAATGGAAAAGTTGATAACAACCTTAGTACAAAGATGTTCTTCTTATTTTATTAGTCTGGAAGCAGCGGGAGATAGTTTATGAGTGAAAACACGAAAAGGAAGTGTATGACGATTCTTGAAGTTGGAAAGAGGATTAATACATAAAACTTCTCCCCCTCTTCCGTAAAATACATGTGATCATCAATCTATCCTGTAGAACAATAGCAGCTATCACTCGCTCAACCTCAAGTACTCATGACAGTAAATGCTTTAGAATATTATGGAGACAACTACCTCGAACACTCGTTACCTAACTACATAGAATACATTTAGATGTAGCATACTGAACAGATAATATCATGGAGTTGTTAACACAAGAAGGCATCCACTTTGTTATTCCTCCAAAAAAGAATGTTAAAGTGCACGGAACAGATAGTCCCCACGATAGGATCGCTCGCGTAATTTTGCATTATCCTGGTCTCAGCTGTTATAACCACCACCTTGAACGACGAAGTAGTGTCAAACATGTTTTTGGAATGATAATGTTTAAAGAGTGCGTAATACGAGAATGTCTCCCTTCTACCTGAGATAACACTATTTTATCCAGTTTCCTCTAATATATCTTCAATCTACTCTTCCAGGAGGTGAAGTGAGCGAAAAAGAATTAATGGACATCCATAAGTAGTAAAGATAACCCTTTTTAAATGAGATAGTATAAATGGTATTGCTGAAAAGAAATCATGTATAGAAGTACTTTTATTGCATTTTTTTCTTTTTCATTTTCATTTTCATTTTCAAATAAGATCGTTGTAATGTTTTTTGAAATATTCTTCTGCTGTTTTAATGTGCTTTTGATTAATGCTTTTCTTATATTCTAAAATAAACATCATTATCAACCCAATTGCAGCTAGAGAAAAAACAATCAATAAGGGAATTACTATACTTAAACTATTTTCATCCATTATACACAAAGTCAAGATGATAATAATTACACAAATTAAGAATCCAATAATATATGACCCTATTCTATTTTCTGACCGTTTTATACGTTTTATTGGTTCTAACATCCACATTTTCATAAATAACCACTTCTTTCTTTAATTTAAGATAATTATCTTACAATACAATCTAAATATATATAATTGATTCATTAATCTGTAAAATACTTTTTCATTTGTTTTTTTGAGATTCCACATTATTTAAAAAATAGCATGAATCAATATTCCTAATGAGTGATGATTACGATTTTGATGTAGCTATAATAGGTGCAGGTCCTGCTGGTACTGCTGCAGCTCTCACACTTGCTAAGGGTGGAATAGAAGTTGTAGTAGTTGAAAGAGGTCAATATCCGGGAGCAAAAAATGTTAGTGGTGGAGCTCTTTATGGTCCTGTTATCAACGAATTAATCCCTAATTATTGGGAAGAAGAAGGATTTGAAAGGTTTCTCACTACTAAAAAAATCTCTTTGTTATCAGATAACAAAGCTGTTACAATTGATATCAACAACCAAAATTTCAAGGAACCACCTTATAACGGTGTAACTGTTACACGTCCTAAATTTGACCGATGGTTAGCTAAAAAAGCAGAAGAAGCAGGTGCGATGATTCTCCTAGATACAGTTGTTGAAGATTTCGTCTGGGAAGGGGATCAGATACTTGGTATTAAATCTGGGGACGACATAATAAAATCTAAACTTACTATTATTGCAGAAGGTTCTAGTGCTTTACTTACAGAAAAAGCTGGATTGGCTGAATTTCCAAAACCTGAACATTATGCTGTAGCTTTAAAAGAGACTTACGAGCTACATAGTGACGTTATAGAATCAAGATACGGGTTAGACAAAAATGAAGGGTTCAGTAATGAAATGCTTGGTTATGCAGAAGGTATTCCTGGTGGAGGGTTCTTCTATACTAATAGAGATACACTCTCTCTTGGGTTGATTCTGAACCTAAAAAAACTAACCAAAAAGAAACTAAAGTCCACAGATGTTTTTGAGCAATTTAAAACACACCCCTATATCCAGAAACTGATACAAGACGCTAAGATGATTGAATATTCTTCTCATACGATTCCTGAAGGAGGATTCAAACATATGTCTAAACTCTACGGAAATGGAGTTTTAGTAGCAGGAGAGGCAGCAGGAATGCTGTTAAACGCTGGATTATATATAGAAGGGATGAATTTTGCTCTAGAAGCTGGAAAGATAGCAGGAGAGGCAGCTATAGAAATTCTGAAACTGGGTGATTTTTCATCGAATGGGACGAAGATATATGAGAATAAGCTGAAGAAAAGCTTCGTTTATAAAGATCTGAAAACTTTCAAGAGAGCAGCTAAATTCCTTGATACTGACAGAATTTTCACTAAATATCCAGATTTAATTACTGGTTTAATGGAAAAATTACTTACAAATACTGGTAAACCTAGAAAAAGGATAGTGAAAACAGCTGTTGGTTATGTTTTGAAAACGATGAATATTTTCAGTCTCATTAAAGATGCAATAGGAGGATGGCGATCAATATGAGCAAAACAGAGAAAGTAATGACTATTGATGAAAAACTATCTTTGACAAAATTGACAACGGATAAAAATTACGAGCATATTACAGTAAACCAGGAAATATGCAGAAAATGCAAGACGTTCGATTGCGTTTATGCATGCCCTGCAAACTGCTATAAATTCTCAGAAGGAGAAGAAGTAGATAGTCCAATAATTTTTGATTACGCTCCCTGTTTGGAATGTGGAAGTTGTCGTATTGTGTGTCCTCATGGTAGTGTTGACTGGCATTATCCTAAAGGTGGTTTTGGAGTAGAGTACAAAAATAGTTAACTCCTTTCACTCTTTTTTCAGATAAGATTTAATAACCAGTTAGTATATTTTGTTTTGAGATAGATGAGTAATTTTGATACGTTAAAAAAACAAATCCCGAAGATAATTGTTGGGTCAATCAAGTACTCTGATTACAATAGAATTCCAGAAGAACACCCGGTTAAAAACCGTGACGCATTATTTCAAATCCTTAAAAGATCTATAACAGCAGGATCAGAAGGAGTAGTATTTTATCTTTATAACGAGGAATTTGTAGAGGTACTCAATCTATTCCACAAAGAGAATCCTAAAATTGTTAAAATGTTGATTCTAAAATACGAGAAACTCGACTATCTTGTTAATTTGTTAGAAGGTCTTAAATTCAGACCTAAAGTAATTTTCTTAGATTTCTCAATAACTGATCAAAAAGATATTAGTTTATTAGAGAAATATTCTTCAAATATCTCAAAATACACAGAGAATGTAGGCATTTATACCATAGAACCAATAGGCACAGTCTCTATTTATATCACTTCTATTCCTGAAATACGTGTTTACCTTTTCCCCTTCAACATGCTAGGTATAGGACTGCAGAACCGAAGTATGCTTGAGATGATTGTCAACTCAACGGAAAATATCTATGTCACAAGCAATCCACTAGCTGATAGCAGATTGAAACCTCAACAAGCTTTTAATTATATTGGCACTCATAAAGTTCATGGGACTCTTATCGATCTTGAAGAAGCTGATGTGATGCTTGAAACAGTAAAATTCGCTAAATACTATTTTGAAACACACGACTTCCTACAGATTGCGCTTGAATTTGAGGATCTTACTGAAATATGTGAAAATTGTGGTTTAGGAATGCATCGATATTATCCACCAACAGGAGGTAGTTGGTTTTTCTGCCCCCAATGTCAAATTAAGAAAGAAAGAAAGTAGCAAAGGTGATAGAAATTTCACAGTGCCGTTTTTGTGAGAGAGAAATACCTGGCGAGAGTAAATTTTGTCCATATTGTGGTGATGAAACACCTATCTATAAACCACTTATGCATGGAGCAACATCAATTATCTCAATGATAAAATCAAGTTATGCAGAATCTGCTCCCAAGATTAAGGAAGAAGTAGCAAAAATTATCTCAAAGTTTGACAAAAATATTAAATCAGTTAATTGGTTACCTTCTTTTGTCAATAAACAAAAAATCCAGAATATTTTACAGAATCTACAAAAAAAAGTTGAAGTAGAAGAAGACAGAGATCAAGTCAGGGACTTGGAGGATTGGGTTCAACATATAGAAAAAACAATCTCAGGAGATAAGTGTATAATCTGTTTACAAAAGTTTAATATTGATAATGAAAAGCAAGTAGAGGTAGCTTTATGCCCTAACTGTAACTATGCAGGACATTCTGATCATTTCCATTTATGGCTTGAACAAAGATCTTCATGTCCTATATGTCGAGTAGAGTTGAAAGATGAGAACTTGCTTAAAGGGAATCTAATCAGAAAAAATGACGAAATAGTTTTTTTGGGAACATAAATCAAACTTAGCGAAATTTTTAAACTACCACCTATTTTTTAATTGATGAATGTGGATATTTCTGAATTAACAAAATTATTAGTTGTAAATAAAATAATTAAGTTCGGAGATTTTGAACTTAAATCTGGGAAGAGATCATGGTTCTATATCGATTTGCGCTTAATTTCTTCTTATCCTTCAGTTTTCCGATATACAATCGAATGTTATAAATCTCTGTTGAATAAAATTGATAACTTTGATGCAGTAGCAGGAGTTGCAGTGGCTGGTGTACCTTTTTCAGCTGTTCTAGGGTTTGTGTTAAATAAACCTTCGTTAATTGTTCGACCACAATCTAAGCAACATGGGCTAAAAAAACTTGTTGAAGGGTTTTTACAGCAAAATAGGGAAGTAGTCTTAATTGATGATCTTATCTCAACTGGAGGAAGTAAAATCCCAGGAATTAAAGCTCTAAGACAAGAAAATTATATTGTTAAGAATTTGATTGTACTTATTGATAGAAGTCAAGGGAGTCTTGAAGATTTGGAAAAGACCGAAATCAATCTAGTCTCGTTTGGAAAAATCGAAGATATTTTTGAAGAATGTCTAAAAGAAGATAATGACTGGATCAGTGAAGAAGATAAGGAAATAATAGAGAGTAATTGGGTATCTAAATAGCCAATTTTATCTAACACTCTGATTTTTGACTATTTAGTAAGTCTCTAAATTCTTTAGCTTTCTTACCGGGATTATCAGAATATATTAACATCCTACCAACGTTAACAATTGTTTTTGAATCGAAATAACTCAAAACTGTTTTAGCATTACCGCCTTGAGCTCCTACACCAGGAACAAGAGCAAATATCTCTGACCCTACTCTATCACGTATTTTGCATATATCATCCTCTTTTACATGTCCAGTAGCACCAATAACTATACCGTCAGCTCTTGAATTTTTACATTTTTCAGCAATGTGAAGAAATAACGGAGTCTTTTCAACTAAAGCTTGCTTCTGAATTATAGCTTGAGGATTAGAC
>JAUVXQ010000024.1 GCA_030603505.1 Candidatus Heimdallarchaeota archaeon
AATATTTTGTGTGCTTTCATAGGTGGAATTTTAAGTAGACATCCTTCTGGAACGGTTATTTTATCTTCTTCAACAAGAAGCTCTTGTTCTCCTATTATGCTTAGATACCATTCCGTACTCTTAGAATGATAATGAAGTAAATTATTATGTTCATTTTTTTTCATCTCATTTTCATTTGCATAGCTCATAAATGCAAGACATAATTCTTTAGTTTTATATTTCGCTGTTCCTAGCCCAAACAACCAACAATTTTGATTTTCTTGATCATTCAAATCAGCAAAAAAACCTTTAGAGGTGTTAATAAAATTTCGATTATATTTCTGAAGGCATTCTTCATCGATTGCACTTACATTCTTTCTCACATTTATTTTCTTATCTTCTTTATGTGGAATTTTTATCCCTATGTGTTGAACCTTTCCTTTTCCACCAATCACTGAATGAGGAACATTTGGTTGTACTAGCAGAAGTCCTTTTTCCTTAACCCTAAGAATCGTATCTTTTCCTACTGTAATCCACATTTCTCCATTTAGAACTATGTAAAGTTCTTGTGCATGCGTGTGATAGTGCACCTCTGGATCACTCCAAGGTTCTATAAAATTTGTTTTCCCTAGTTGTAAATAAGAATCATAGTGATTTTTTTCTTTAAAACAACCAATAATCCAGCCTTTTTTATCCTTTAAGTCATAGATGAGGGAATTATCAGACATTCTTTTCAAAACCATAATTAGAGGTTTTTAATAACATCATAGAATTTCTCAAGCAGCATTTTCAGACGTCCTCTCTCCACTTCATATGGAAATTGAGGAAGGTCAGTTCGATTGATCAGTTCTTCTTTGGGGACACTTTGTTCTGCAAACTCCTCAATTTTCTTAGTAAGTTCAGTTAGATATTCTTTATGAAGTTCTAGTTCTTTATTTGATGTTACAGGTCCATGTCCTGGAATAATAATATTTGCTCGTAACTCTAACATTTTGTCAATAGCTTCTATCCATAGATAGGGATTAGCAGTAGGATCTCCACCATAAGGGAATGTTTCAGAAAATATCAAATCACCTGAAAATATCAAAGTATCGCTAGGAACATAGACAAATGCACTTCCTCTGGTATGACCATGTGTTTCAATAATCACTATTTGCATCCCTTCATCGTCTAGTGTTAATCTGCCAGTGAATGTCTCGTTGGGAAGAACAATCTTTAGATTTTGCCATTTTTCTTTTAAATCAGGATTATTTTCAGCCCACGTTTTTAGATTCTCTTCTGTTGATTGTTTTCGCTCCTTCATTATTTCTTTTGTAAAAATTGTAGAAATAATACGACAATCCTCGAAAACCTGATTTCCAAATACATGATCACTATGACAATGAGTATTTACTAGTACTCTTACTGGAAGCTTTGTTTCCTTTTCAGCTATATCCCTTATATCTTTCAAAGTTACTGGGTCCATTCCTGAATCTAACATTACTACAAAGTTTTTCAATCTCACAAAAGCTACATTACCTCTTGTTTCTCCTTTTGTATGAGCCCAAACATTTTCAGTCAATTTCAACATTTCAACCATTTTAGTCACCATATATTCTAATGCACAATTGACAACTTATCAATTTCTTTTAATATCGTTTTCGATATCTTTTCGACTTTTATGTCGATAGTTTCGATAGATTTCCTTTTAGTTTCCATTTTTTCGAACAAATCATTCATTTTTGTTACGTATTTAGCTCGTGTCTTTCCTTCTTCACCCTCACTTCGCAAAACTTGTATGGATTTGGTTATATTTTGATATTCACTTTCCATCCTTTTAATGCTTTTTTCTTCTGAATCTCTCTGTACAATAAGTTTCTGTTTTTCTGTTCTCAAATCTCTTAGTTTCTTTATTATCGTCCCTTGTTTCTCATCTATTGTTTCTAAGTCAAGTAATTCTTCTAGAACCTGATCTGATACAGATGCAATTGATACACTTTGTGAAGTTCTTCGGAAAGTGTGAATTTTCGCTTTAAGGTGGGATTTTTCTTCAATTTTCACTTTGGCTCGAAAATAGTTTGGAGTTTCATTGACTTCAATTTTAGATTTTTTCTTGTCTACTTCATATCCATATAATTTTGGTGTTTCAAGAATTATCTGTTTCTCTTCATCTGCTTTATTTTCAATCTCAAAAGTATATTCTGTCTTGTTTATGAAACTTTCAACATAATAATATCCCGAAAGAGAGATGTTTAATAGTTTAGTTGAGGATTCTTCGCTTTGCTTGATGTATATATCTTGTTCTAAACGATGAGGGACAATTTGTTTCTCACCTTTTGGAACCCTTTGCAGCATAGCTTCGCCTGAATAATCTCCTTTTTCATATATTGTTACAGGTCCTTCTTCCCAAGCATATCCAGATTTATTTTCAATCTCTATCGCACCAAAGGGATGTGATGCATGGTTAGATCTATCGTAGATGCAAATCTTTTCTTTTGGAACATCAGTAGAATGTAAAAGCAGAAGAGCTGATTCTCCTTTTTTGATTGTAACAAGCTGTTTTAAACTAAAAGTAACACTCTCTGTTGTTGTTACAATTTCAGCTGCTTGTTCTGCTGTTTTTTCATATTCGTAAGGTTCTTCAAGCGCAGCAGTATTAATAAAGTCCATTTTAGCTGCTAGCTTTTTTGCTCTTACAAGAGAAGCCATAGGAGCTAATTTAGGAGAAGGTCTAGGTTCGAATTCTGCTTCAGGTTTCATAACACTAATACCTGTCTGTGTAGGTCTAGAAACGTAAGGTCTGTCTATTAACCATGGAGAGCTCATATCATATTTAAAGGAAATAGGCAGTCTGGTTAGAAGCTGTACTTGAGCATCAATCCAGTCAACTTGAGTATTATTGGTAACTAAGGCCCATAACTCAAAAACTGCCTCTTCGTCTCCTATACTATAGATTCGGTAGGATGATTGCCATGCGGGTAGTTCAGTAAGATATGAAACCGTAATATCTTTTTCACTTTCATCAGTAAATGTAATTTTTATGTTTTTGACATCCTCCTTTTTACTTTTAGAGAGCATATCAAGCTGTTCCTTCAGAGTTTTTCGGAAATACTCTTCTGCAGGAAAAATACTTTGTATTTCTTTAGAAGAAACTTGTTTAATTAAATTGTCTGGAGATGAGATAATTATTGTGATTTCAACACCATTATCCTTGTTCTCTGATTCACCTTCTTGATATCCAACTAATCTTCCCTCGTAATTTTCTCCGTTTAAGAGATTAACCAGAATTCTAGAACCCGAAAGCAGGTCTAAAATTGATGTTAAAGCACATCCACTTTGATCAATCTCTATCTCTCCTTTCATTTCAGAATCAAAAGAAATTGAAGACAATAGTGATTCTCCTTTAACTTCAAAGACAACCATATATCAAAATGATAATTACTCAATAAAAAGGTTATTAGAATCATCAATCGAGTGTGTCGAAAAAATCTTTTACATGATCACCTATAACTTCATGGTTCCCAACGATAATTCTATGAGCATCCCCAAAACTTATGAGCTTTGACTTAGGATGCAAAGTTGCGAATAATTTTGAATTTTCTGGATCTGTAAACCAATCTTGTTCTGCAATAAGCACTAAAATAGGAAGGTCCAATCCTTTTTCTCTTCCTCTGATATCATATTTATGAATGAATTCTACTAATATCCGAAGCTGTATATACAAACCTGCTTCCTTAAATCTTTTTAAAGCATAATCTAGATTCTCTGTTTCTTTTGGAGTCTTAGATTTGAGATAAATTCTAAGTATAAAGACTACAAATTTTTGTGCCAACCATAATAGAGGATAAGGTAGTAATTTTAAAACATTAAACCACCATTTGGTCTTGAACTTCGATTCTGGACTGGCTGATAACATGCCTCTGGGTTTCACACCATTCTTTGTTAGGTAATATAAATATGACAAAGCTGATCCTATACAACTTCCCCAGATAAAGAATTCATCATCTTTCAAATTATAGAATTTTATAACCTTAGATAAATCATCTGTAAATTCTTCAACTCCCCAAATACCTCGTTTATGAGGTTTACTTGATTTGCCAAAACCTCTAGGTTCATAGATTATTATATTTGCATATCTCTGAAATGACTCAATCAGAGGTGTTCTTGCTTCGATTGAATCTAACCAACCAGGAATCATAATAATAGCTCGATTTTGATAGCTCTCATCTAAGCATTCAAAATATTTGTGCCTAAGCTGTATAAATGGCTTTTTTGAAACTTCAAGATATCTATCTTCCACAAGCTACGAAATCTGCAAAGTTAAAAAGTTTATTCAAACACTACTTCCATGGGGAAGAGTAAGAAGCGAAAAAACATCTCTTAAAAGCTAAATCTGATATCGAGAATCCTATTGTTAAACCAAAAGACGAGCTGGAGTTAAAACAAATAATAGAAGAGATAGAGAAAGGAATAAACTCGTAAGTTTTTTCTAAAGATTAATAGGCTATTGGTACAGATTTTTATTCCTCTAGTACAACTGTTGAATTTACAGATGTTTCTTAAAAAAAAGATAGTTAGCACATCCGTCGTTTAAATTTAGCTTCAATTGAATCTAAAAATCTCTCCCATCTATTTGGGTAAATCTCTCTACCCAATTAGCTTATCAGTTCTTTATCGAATAATAATTCAAGTGTAACTTCTCTTCACATTCAACGATGTCTAATCAGTTCATCTTCACTGAATTCTTTTTATCTCAGAAATCGATTAAACTGCGAATCTTTAGAATGTCATTCAAAATCATGAATACAGAATTGTCAAGTGTTCTAAAAACATCACCTATAGATATCATTAAAGTAAGATTTTTTCTAGATCGAGCTTCTTTGTACAAATATTTTTTGACATCTAAAGGTAGTTTCTCAGCTGTTTCAATAGTCATCATAAAAATTTTGGTCGAAGGACTGTTTTGGGAAATTTCTTCAAGGTTTTTAATATGTCTTTCTGCTGCTTTTAAATCTTCAAATGATCCTATATACAAGTAGTAATTTATATCTCTAAAAAACTCGATTCCTGCAATTTTATCACTATCAAAAAGCAATGACATAACGATACGCATAAACAATGTGTCAATTCGTACAACATATTCATTTCTTGTTAATTCGTAAATGAAATCTATGTTTTGAAAATGAAACAGTGATTGAATTAGGATGTTATAAGCTACTGTATCTGCTGAAATTACTCCAATTTTTATTCTCCTATTAAGGAGCTGAGTTAGCATCTGAATATTATGAAATCTGTTTGCAATATCACGGACAATATCCTCTATTCGTTTAGACTCTATTTGCTCATCTAAAAGAATATTCTCTATTAAATCTTCACTTAGCTTTTCTAAGTCTTTTACTTTTATTTGTTGAATATCTTTAAATTTCTGCAGAAAAAATTCTACAGTTTCGTAGATGCGGTTATAACCGAATTTAGCTTGTTGATCACTTCCTTTGTGATAAAAAATTAATAATTGACACACAGCTAAACCAGCTTTAGTGATAGCTCGTTGATCTTTGACTTCTGAATCTTTTTTCCTAAAAGAGGCTACTAGTAAGTGATACTGATCGTGATGTGGGATTGGTAAAGGTCCATATACTTGTAGATTTGGTGTCGTTGCAGAAGATACTACTGTGCTATAAAAATTTCCCAATGCGGTTATCTCTTCAATTGGAATATCTGGTATTGAAACTGTATTTCTTAATTCCATTCCTGTCTCATCTAAAACCAGAAGAGAGATATAGGGGAGGAAGAGCGTTCCAGGCATTTTAATCAACTTTCATGTTTTGAAAGATTTTTCCTAGTGGGAGTAAGTTACTATTTTTTACTCATTCTTTTCTTTAAATACCTTTTCTGAGATTTTTTTATCCTCATGTTCAAATTGTTTATGAGATGGTTTTTCTATCAATGAAAATAACAGAGTAAATATCAACAAGATTCTGCATAGACGAATCACATGATAACCTAGACTTACCTTATCTTGGATATGTTCAGTCGGTATTAAGAATCTTAGACTCTCTGCCCAAAAAGTATTTCCTTCAGATAACCATACATTTACTGATAATTCTAAACTATAAGCCATGGCTATAGCTAAGGCTAAAAGAAGAACCCTTACCACTCTTGTATTAGATTTTTTTACCAAGTTTATACCATTAAGAAATCCTATATCATGTGCAGCTACCCACATAGTTGCTATCAAGTAAATCCATAGTGGGGGGGATTCTTGTATATCCAACCAAGTCAGTGCATATCTGTCCTGAAAATAAACAGGCATGAATATTGTAAGAAAACCTACAATAAATGCAAGGATGGAGAGTTTAGAAGAAATCCTCATTACAATTCTTTTTGAAGCTGTACTTATATATTTATCTCTAAAAAGAAAAAATACTAGATATTTTGATTAAATGGGTACATTAATTAAATAGAACTAATCATTCTTAAATAGCACACGAAAAAACAATGATTTAGATGATTTCAGACTCCACTAGAAAGCATATAACCAATGCTGCTTTATCTTTTGTAATAGCAACAATGCTTTTGTCATTTCTCGGATTCTTTATCACAGTTATTCCTTTAATTGTTGCCTATATTTTTAGTATGTTAACAATATTAGCAATAGGCTGGCTAGGTTATGGTTTATATGTTTTTCAATCAGAAGAAAATAATAAGAATCTTCTTTATGTAAGTCTTTTAATTTTAGGTGGAGCAGCTCTTGAATTTATTATTGTAGTACTACAAGTTCTAGTAGAATATGGAATCCTACCTTTAGGAGATTCAGGAGTTTTAATTATAGGTATTGCGGCTCTCTCACCAAATATTGTTTATCTTATTGGGTTTTTCTTACTCCGTGAAATTGTTGATTCTTTCTTTAAAGCTAAAAGAAATGTGTTTAAAGGACAAATGTCTTTACCTCTAGGTTATGGGATATCGATTATTTTTAAAATATTTTTACTTGTTAAACCTCTTGAGACTATTATAGAAGAAGAATCTACTCTCCTTATTGCAGTAAGTTTCATGGAAATTGCTGTACTAGTAATGCTTGTTATTGGTTATTGGAACCTCAGGAGAACTTTTCTTGTACTCGATAGAGTGCCTAAACAATTATTAGAGAGGATTAAACCTCTAACCTACACACAAGCACAAAGTCCTTATGATTCACGATATCAACAAATTAATCAACCTACACAACCTGGAGCTGGAGCTATGCCACCAGAGCAAACAGTAAAAGAGATTCAACAACCAGTTGAAAGAAAAAAAATGTTCTGTATTCAATGTGGACTAGAACTTGACCCTGATGCTAGATTCTGTCCTCATTGTGGATCTGACAACCCTTACTTAACTTGAAAAAAAATAGTGATATTACTATGGAACTTCCTGCAGATATTAAGAAACATCTATTTTATAGTTCTTGGGCTTTGATGATTTTACAAATGCTATTAGTAGCAACTAGTACTATACCTATAGATAGTATTACACTCATAGTTATTTCACAAGTAGTTACCATTGCTTACAATTGCGCATTAATTCTATTTGCTATAGGATTATTGAGAATGAATTCCCATATAGATTTCAAATTTTGGAAATATACTTCGTTTTTACTTATTGTTGCACCACTTATAGATCTAGTTCATACTATTCTATTTTTTATTTTCGAAGAACAATGGACAACATATTCATTTCTTACAGTACGGATTGTCTTTATAATAACAACCCTAGTTCTTATAGCTACAGCATTTGTTGGTGTCAAAAAGATAATAGATACACTTTATTCATTGAAAATAACTGGAAGAGGTGGTAAATTCTACCTTTCTTTTGGGAATTTATTATTATTATTTCCTTACATAGTAGGTTGGTATGCAGATTATATCTCTCCGAGATATACTGAATCTTGGCTCCAACAATCGTCATTCTTTATTTTTCTATTATCTACTTTCTTTATTATATTGGGTTATCTAGATTTAGGCTTTACATTGAAATCTCTTAGAGATGAAGATAAGGACATACTTTCCAACCTTGACAGTGATAAAGATGTACTAACTGAATTACCAGGTGATGACAATTAATCGTTTACGAGACTCAAAAGTAATTGGAAATGGTGGCTTCGTTATCAGTATATTTTACATAATTCTAGCTTTTTTGACACATGGATTATTTGATACTACAGCTCAACTTTTCAACTCTTCCTCCATTCTTTTCATACCAATTATCTTAGCTTACGTTTTAATAGGTAGGTCAGCTTATAATTTAAACTTTGATACGAAAAAACCATGGAAAAATGGTAAAAAAATTTTCATTCTGCTCATTATAGGTTCTTGTTTTCTCTTAAGCAGTCAAATACTGTTTAATGTTCAAGAATTCGGAGAGATATTACTCCTTGAGTATTTAGGTATAGTTTTGATGATATTACATTGTTTCGTTATTGCTACAGCCTTCTATTTCCTTTATAATCAATTGCAAGAGTTCTATATTGAAGGTTTCATAATTAAAAATCCTAATTATATGATATCAATCGCTTACTTAATCCAGATGACGGGTTATATTTTTTTCTTAATAGGATGGTTTGTCCCTGAAAATTCTGTTATAACAATCAACTTAATTGGAACAGTTATTTCTGCTGTATCAATAATTCTTATTATTGCAGGTGCTATTCCTTTGAATATATCGTTTCGAGCTTACCCTTATCTGGTATAAAACGAATCTTTTATATAAAAGAACAATAAGCGACGCTAAATCATCAATAATTTAGCTGTATCAAGGAAATCCATTATTTTCCTTTCTATTTCCATTTCTGAGGATGAAATCGCGAAAGAAACTATAAATTTGGAGTCAACATTTAACTCTTTTACAAGCGAAAACATCAGTTTTGAGAACTCTTGTAACTTGTTTACTTTAGGGTTTTCATCTAGTACAGCTATCAAAGTAATGGCCATATCTTTCTTCCTTTTCTCAATAATTGTAGTCAAAACTTCTGATATCTTTCCAGCTTGCAATTTATCGTCAGGATCAAAAATAAGAAGAAATCCTTCAGGTATTTCATAAAGCAAATTCGCTAAGGAGATTAAGCTGCGGTTATAATTAATAACTGAAAATTGACATTCTATTGATTCAGTTGTACTACTGTAATCAAAGATTAAAGGTTCATAACCTCCAATATATTGAAATTTTGGTTGAATATACTCTTTTTCATAAAAAGGTTCTAGAACGCTTTTTACCATGCTGTTAACGCCGAAAACGGATACTTTCAGTCTTTTCGTTGCTACTTCTCTAACATGACCTTTTATTCTTTTTACTAAAAGTGGGTAATCTTCAATTTTCATAGGAACAAAGTCATCAGCTTGAGTGTTCACTAACCATTCAATAAAATTAGTTTTAAGTTCTACTTCAACATCAATGGTAAGTTCAGGAGTGATATAGAGTCTATTTGCTCTAAGTACAAGTCCATATGCCATTGGAAGAGATTTGATGAAAAACGAAAACTCGTATGAATCGATTTTAAGTATTGTACAAAACGACTCGAATTCCCAAACATTCTTTTTTTGGATTAACTCGAAGAAGTGATTAGCACGTAGATTCTCTTTTTCATCATTCATCAAACAATAACTTAAGTGATGATATAAATACTTTTTACTGTAAGTAAACATGCATTTGTAGTAACTCTGGATTACTAAGAGTTGAGATGAAAAAATCTCTTAGCACACAGGGAAGGAGAGAGGACTTGTTTATTTCGTGGTAACCTCAAATTTTTATAGATATGGTTCTTTCTCAACTCAAGAAGAGAAGTCAGTATGGTGTTCTTTACATTTTCTTGGGCTATAGGTTTATCTTTAGTAGCTTTTGGTCTAGTTATTGGAGCAATAGCACCTACATTCGGAATTGGTGGTGGTCTTTTAGCTGTCCCAATACTTATATTAGTTTATAATTTTGATGGAAATACAGCTACTGCAACTTCATTAGGAGTAATAATTTTTACCTCTATGAGCGGTACGCTTGCTTATTTAAGGGAAAAAAGAATAGATTTTAGAATAGCTCTTTCATTTATGGTTTTTGCGATTCCAGGAGCTACATCTGGAGCTTTTCTTGCCAAGTTTCTAAAGGATGAAGAAATTGAAGTAGATATTTTTCAAATCATTTTTGCAATTACAATGTTACTGATCTCTACTTACAAAATTGTGACAATTATTATTAACAAAAGAAATAATTCTAATCAACATAGTGAGGAAATAATAGAAAAATCTTCTAATGATGACAAACCTTGGTGGAAACAATACAAGCTATTTCGTCATTTTTCAGACAAGAGAGGAGTAGAATTTAGGTATGAAGCTAAGCTATTACCTGGAATATTAATAGCAACTATTGGAGCGTTTCTGGGAGCTATGCTGGGACTAGGAGGAGGAATTATATATGTTCCAATCTTGACTATGGCTTTAGGTGTTCCAGTTGCAATTGCAGCTGCTACATCAACATTAACAATATTTGCTATTACACCAATATCTGTCTTAATAAGAAGAGCTTCAATTTTATGGGATTATGTTTTTTGTATAGCATTAGGCACGATTATAACCTCAAATATAGTGCCAAGATTCTTATATAAAATCAAATCAAAAACGATTCTTACAGGTTTTTGGATTTTAGCAATGGGAGCTGCTATTCGCTTGTTAATCAAAGTTCTAACTGGAATCGATGTTTGATTTTCCTTTTCTATTCTATTATTTTTACTATTGCTGTAGACTTTTCAAGCAATTTTTCTGCAATATTGAGCGGAACTCCTCTATTATTGTATACGACACAAATTTTACACTTGTAACGCTTTTCAAACACCTCTTTATCTATATTCTCTTGAATCGAAATTAAAGAATAGGAGTAAGCTCCTTTTGCATATGTTAGTGTTTGATTAAAGGCTGCATTTTGCCAGTTTTGTTCTATAATGTCTAGTATTTTTAAACTAGAATCTCCTTCACCATAAGGATTTTCAATTTTCTCTAAAATTTGTTGAATTTCTACATCAGCTAATGTTTGTTTAACGGTTTCAGAAATGATTTCACCTTTAGCAGGAACTAAGAAATTAACACCATTTTCAACAGTTTCAGGTCGTTCAGTGTTTGGTCTAATAGTTACACATGGCTTTTTTAAAATTAAAGCTTCTTCTTGTAAACCTCCAGAATCAGTCAAAATCAACTTACATTTGTTATCTGATAGAATTTTCAGAATAGAAAGATAATCCACAGAAGAAAAAACAGAGAGATTGGATATTGAGACTAGCCTTTTATAACAATTGATTTCTTGTATTTTCTTAAGTGTTCTTGGGTGAGCAAAAAACACAATATCAATACTATTGAGTGATTCGAAGGCTTTAATTATTTCCACTAAATTTTCTGGATTCTCAACATTAGAAATTCTGTGAATAGTGCATAAGATATAATCAACTTTTATTTTCTCTTTGATTTGATTAATATAATGAGAATCATAGTCTTTGAGATTTTTTGAAAATATTTTTACAGCGTCAACTATGGTGTTTCCAGTAAGAAATATCCTGTCTGAATCAATTTTCTCGTGTAAAAGATTAATAACAGCTCTTTTTGAGGGAGCAAATAGAAATGACGACACACTATCTACAAGTTTTCTATTTCTCTCTTCTGGCATGGTGTTATCAAATGATCTTAATCCTGCTTCTATATGTCCAAATGGGATATTATTAACAGAACAAGCCAAGCTACAAGCTAAAACACTGTTTGTATCTCCTGCTGCTATGACCATATCAGGTTTGTTTTTTCTTAATACCAATCCTAATTGCGAAATCATCTCTCCAAGCTGTATATCGGAGTCTGTAGTATTGATAGTCAGATTAATATCGGGTTTTGGAATTCCTAGATTTTGGATGATCAGCCCTGACATCTCTTCATCGTAATGTTGTCCTGTATGAATAATTGTTAAATTGATATTACGCCTTTTAGCTTCTAGAATCACTGGAGCTAGTTTAATTATTTCTGGTCGTGTTCCAAAAACAGCGGTTAATTTAAGCATTATATACTAGAAAGTGTTTATTATTTTAAGTATTAGTGTCTAATCAAGCTAATAGGTAGAAATTATTATCCAAAAGTGCTATGATGTGATCAAGTTGTTCTTGATTTAGCATAACATTGGGTTTGAGATCCTCCAAATAAGAATCTAATGTTTTTAAAACGTCTGAAGAAGTCTTTTCTAATTTCTCGCTAGAAATCTTTGTTTGAATTATCATAAAGACTTTTTCACCAGCATAGAAGTTCAAAGAAGATGAAGTCGTTTTAAGTTCTTTAAACTGATCATCTTTAGAAGAAGCGATATAATCATGTACAAAATGAAAAATCCCAGAAAGGTAACCAGAAGCAGCAATGATTTTTTCTTCATAGTCAATTTTTGTTCTAGCCAGGGGTGAATAACCAACAAGTGGATTGCCTTCTTTATCTACAACTAATATAGTTTGAATTCCATGGGATATGGATTGGGCTAAGTAGAATGCAACTGTGATAAGTACAGCAACAGTATATAAATTATCAATTAGTATAAAGGATAGAAGATAAGAATCAGTTAGTTCTTTTATCATCTCTCTTCGGACAATAACTAGTCCACCGAACCCAATTAACATAATAATTAACAGCAGAGTAATATTTCTTTTGTTCTTCAGACGTTTATCATTTGTTATTGAAGCTGAACGTACATATCGAACGAAAAGGGGAGTTAATAAAAAAGCGCTAGCTACAATAAGAAGACCATAAATTAAACCATAAATATCACTAGGAATAAAAGAATAAATTCTAATTGAAAGATTCTTGTATAACTCAATCATAGAACCTAACGGTATGAGGATAAAATACAGAGAAAGCATGTAAAGTGAAATAGCTAAAATCCTTGAAGCCTTAGATGAGAGAATCATTGCTTGTTCTAAACATGCAGCGAAAAGAAAAATAATTGCTAGTGCTTGCATTGCTTGAAGAGCTCTATATAACCATAATTCATTGTATAAATATTCAAGCGCATCAAATACATCAAAAACACCATAAACAAATAAAAAAGCTACCCAAAGGCCATAAAAGGGACTCTGTCTTTTTCTACCAATGATTGCAATAATGAGCCCTCCTAACATTAGAGCAGCTGCAGAAGAATATTTCAGAATTACATAAGTACTCATGATTGCCCCAGATAACCACTTATTACAGTTAAACGTTAAATCTATGTATATTTAAATATTTATCCGAAACAATCATCATCACTCTATAATTCTTCTGGACCCCAGATTCTACTCACTTTCTTAGATTTTCTAGCAGTAAACACAAAAAAGCCTAGAGCTAAAACTCCAATAACCACTGCAGACACCCAGAAAATCCATATAGGTTGACTCTTTGCTTCTTCTTTAACATTGAGTTTTACTTCAGTTGTATCATGTATCCAATCTGTGCCATCATAAACTGCAACTTTCAAATAATATGAACCAGAGTTATTAAAAGTAGATAAATCCCAAAAGTAAGCTCCGGCATTTGATAAACCTGAAGCAATTCGATCCCAGTTATTTCCATCCTCAGAAATCATGATATTACACGTCAATTGATCATTGTCTGGATCAGTAGCTATCCATCTAATAGTATAGCTTTGTATCACTTGATTGACTTCAGAAGGATCAGTAACTTTTACTGCAGGGAGCGAATTATTATAAGTTAATCTAGGTTCTGAAGCAAGGT
>JAUVXQ010000009.1 GCA_030603505.1 Candidatus Heimdallarchaeota archaeon
TGGATGGTTTATGGGATACATAGACGATTATATCTCCCATTTGAATATCTTCAGGATTATTTTTAACAATGATAAAAAGATCCCCCCAATCGTAAACAGGACACATGCTAGAATCATAAGGACATGGGCCATTTTCAATGACAACTAGAGAAATACCAAAAATACCTCCAAACATTAATTTGATAACAAAGAACAAAATTAATCCAATCGTAATCATAACCACTGTATCTTTCCAACTTACTCTTGCTAGATACTTTTTTAGCGTTGAAGACATTATTACACAACTTTTATGAACAGTTTAAAATATTTTCGTCTTGATATTTTACATGTAGTCACTTATTTAGCTTTTCTTTCAACCTAACACGGCAGAAGTACTCTTCCTTTAGGTGGAGGTGGTTCATTTCTCAAAGTTTAAAATTACCTGCAGATTTACTTATATCTATGAAACAAACTAGATTTTTAGCTGATATTAAGAGTATTAGCTTCGCAAAAGAACCATTGATTGGAAAGAAGATCACGCTTGTAGTCAAAGGATTCCTGCGTGATTCTGCTTGGAAATTAGGCGAAGAAAGTATCCAAATTGATCGTGATAATAAGGTTCTATTTTTAAAAATCCCTATTCATAGAGATTCAAATCAGCTGGCTATGCAAGTTATTGAGAATTTCAGGAAGGAAATTGATTTAGTTTTTCCAGATTCTGGCAAATGGTTAATTAAATGTAACACTATCTCTGAAGAAATTGAAGTAAAAAGTTAAAAACTAAAGATAATGAGTTCTTATTTAAGGTCTTTTTTCTGGTGTATCGAAAAAAAAATCATACAAATCTTTTAATATTAATACAAAGGATTATTGTCGGTATAAAATGGATAAAAAAACACCTCTAATTGAACTAGCTCTTGAATATCTAAAGAGTTTTGGGACTATATCACACGACTTGTCTTTGATTCAAGGACCCTCTAAACACTCTATTGAGTTTTTAATAATTATTAAGGACATGTTAGTTGGAGTTTGGGTACTTGATTGGAAAAGAAGTGTTGGTACAGATAAAATAATACATATTGAACGAATAATTCAGAGATCAAACCTGAATGGTGGTTTTGTTCTTTCAAATAATTTTTCACCAAATGCTAAAGAACTGGCTAGTTCCACAAATACGCTTGAACTCATAGCAAGAGCTGAAATTTTATACCATACTTGAAGCTTTTAACTGAACATAACAGAAGTTTCCTTTCTTTAAGTAGAAGTATTTCACCCTTGTTTACTTCCACAAAAAGCGCAATAGTAAGAATCATTTGGTAATTTGTATCCACATCTCACGCAATAGACCCCAGTATCTTCCTTTTTGGGTTCAGAATAGTACAACTTCTCCAAAGATCTTTGTACTAAATCAATAATGGCAAGCATCCCATTTGTGGCAGAATCTACATATTTCTCATTTGTCAAAGAGTTGGATTTTAATAAAATTCTCGAGAAACCAAATAGATTCGTAGGAAGCTCAGCTAATTTTGAATCTGTTTCTTTCATCTTTTTTGTACTAACATATCCTTTAGATCCAACAATTATTTTATCAAAAAAGTCATTAAGATTGAGTAAATCGTTATAACAAGAGTGAATCATCGCGTCTTCTTTTAAACCCCTAATATATTCATTGGGGCTACCATCTATCTTTATTTCACCTGATTTCTGAGATATAGTAACTATTCCATTTCCATTTATATTTGAGTCATCGACTAACCATAAAATATCTAAACACACAGCTTTTTTCAGTTTGTAGAATCTTGCAATGATTCGCGAAAAAGCTAACCCTTGTAGTTTAAAACCGTAATAATAATTGTTTTTACTATTTTCAGAAAAGTAGAGATCTGGATACAAAGAATTTCCACTAATAGTACCTTCGTAAATAGCACTTATAGCTTGGAATAGAATGTTAGCTGCTGTATCCATTTCCTTCAATGTCTAAGTGACACACCATAATATAAACCATTGTGAATAAGCAATTATTAGTTAAACTAACTAATATAGTAACAGTACCATCGCTACTTTTTTAAATAAACAAGCAATATTTTTAACATCACATTTGTGAATTAATAAGGTGAAAAAACATGAAAAAACGAGGAGTTTCTCCAGTAATAGCAACAGTATTGCTCATTGCTCTAGTAACAGCTGCTGCTGCAATTGTTTTCCTAGTAGTAATTCCAATGCTTCAACCAACTGCAGTACCAATCTTCATATATAACCAGGGATCAACAGATCTTGGTGGTGGAACTAGACAATTCATAGTGAAGATAGAAGCAACTGGTGGCCCGCTAACTATTGATGCAGTATCAGTTGCACCAACTTTAACAATTGATGTTGTGAATTCAACGGATGTTACTATGATAGGGCAAGTGATAGCAGCAGAAGCACAAGCATCGTTGCTTATTAAAGGTGCCTTTGTAGTGGGAACAGATTACACATTTACCTTTTCTTTCAGTTCAGGTGAAGATGATATAGTTGAAGCTATCACTATAACAGCATAATTTTCTTCTTTTTCTTTCTTTTTTATTTTTTAATTCAAGCAAACAAACAAAACATCTTTATTTAAGTTAGCTAAAAAACGTCTAATTATGTTTAAAGACTTAAGAAATCCTAAGACTTCACAGGAGCTTAATAGTTTACTCAAATCCCTTTACGGAAATCAGGTTTCTAATAAAGATTTAGTGGATGCTCTTTTAGATTCAAAAAAAGCTATAATTAGTATGATCGAATTTAAGGCTCAAAGTATGGGATATATCATTTGGTTTGTTGATGAAGAACAGATAGAAGATGATGATGAGAAAAAATATACTTTAGTTGTCGACGAAATTGTTTGCGCATTAAAACATCGTTCAATAGAACTAGCAAGGGAGATCATAGAAAACATAGAAGAAATAGCGAAAAAAAACAGCTGTTCATATATTGAAGTAACATTACCTAGTCAGTCGTTTTGGTTAGTTGGTATATTAAGAAAAGAAGGAAGTTATGATAGTACATCTGTAAGAGTAAGCAAAGAACTAGCCAAAAAGACAGAGTTCGTCCAAATATATACAAAAACCATAAATGAATTTAAACCTGAATTAATTGAAGTTATGGTGTCAAAGAATGATGCTTTTCATCTTGAAATCATTGAAGAGCCTAAAGATTACAAAGCGATTCTAGAACAAGGTTTCACTCCAGAAATTGTAAGTGTCCTTTTTGATATAAATATTGATGACATTGAATCATTTGTTAACAAAATCAAAAGTATAACTGAATGGCAAGAATATAACTTTTCTTTGGTTAAATTGACAGACTATTAGTTGTTTGCTCATTCGCCTATAAATTTTTTAAACATTTTTCAACTATTTCTCTAGTTTTCTTTGGAGTATCTGTTATTATTCCGTCGACACTTTTTCCTACTAGTTTTTCAATATCTTTGTAATTGTTCACTGTCCATGGATAGATCTTTTTCCCAGCTATATGATATTTTTTCACCGATTTCATGCTCAGGAGCTTATGATAAGGATTCATAGCGGAGATATGAGCAACCTTAAACATTTTTTTTGCGTTAGGTCCAGGGAAAAAGTAGAGAAATGCTAGGGGGATATTATACTTCGAATCTTGTATTTCAGACAATGCTTCCCTTAGAAACGAACTTACAATTATATTGTTCCCTTCATACTCTATAGAAGCAAGTAATTCATCAAATTCTGATTTTTTAACTGAGCACTTTATTTCAATATTGAATTTAATTAGAGGAAGGAATCTTTTGAGTACGTCGTCTAATAGAGGAATATTCTCACTATTTGGTAGTTTCAACGTTTTTATTGTTTTCAATGGAGTTTTAGATATAACATAAGATCTATTTTTATATTTTATATCAGCATCATGATGGACGATAAAGAAGCCATCACTCGTTAGATGCGTATCAAGTTCTATCATATCAGCTTTCTGTTCAATAGCAAGTTTGAATGATTCGAAAGAATTTTCAAAGGCTTCTTTTGAAGCTCCTCTGTGTGCGATAATCAAAGGGTAATATTCTTCCATTACTTCAACCTATGTACTCATTATTGATTAATATTTTCCTTAGTTGAAAAAGACAGCTTTTTAAAAGCAATCCGAAGTGTGAATCATGGAATTTAAAATCAAAGATATCAACCTTGCAGCAGAAGGAAGAAAGAAAATTGATTGGGCAGAATCAAGAATGCCAGTTCTAATGCACTTAAAAGAGAAGTTCTCTGAAACAAGACCTCTTGAAGGTATGATTGTTGGTGGATGTTTACATGTCACTAAAGAAACAGCTGTTTTAGTAGAAACTCTAGTTGCAGCAGGTGCAAAAGTTGCTTGGAGTGGTTGCAATCCTTTGTCAACTAAAGATGATATATCAGCAGCATTGGCAGCAAATAATATTCCAATATATGCTTGGTACGGCATGTCTAAAGAAGAATTTTACTGGGCAATAGATAAAGTTCTAGAACACAAGCCCACACTTACTTTGGATGATGGTGCAGATCTTATCTTTGTTGTTCATTCAAAATACCCTGAACAAGCCAAAAATATTATTGGTGGAACGGAGGAAACAACAACTGGTGTGCATAGACTAAGAGCTATGGATAACGCTGGAAAACTATTGTATCCAATAATTGCTGTTAATGATGCTGAGACAAAAAGTGATTTTGATAATGTTTACGGAACAGGACAATCAACATTAGATGGAATCCTTAGAGCTACAAGTGTTCTACTAGCAGGAAAAACTATAATTATTGCAGGTTATGGTCAGTGTGGTAAAGGTTTAGCCAAACGCGCTTCTGGTGCAGGAGCTGATGTTGTCATAACTGAAGTAGACCCTATACAAGCTTTAAAAGCCGTACTTGACGGTTTCAAGGTTAAGACTATGGAACAAGCTGCAAATACAGGAGATATTTTCATAACGGCTACAGTAATGCGAGATATAATAAGAGTTAAACACTTTTAGAAGATGAAAGTTGGGGCAATTGTTTGCAATACAGGAAATTTTTATGTAGAGATCAACATACAAGAACTTGAAACAATTTCTGTCTCCTCTAGAGAAATACGAGCTAACAATGAAGAGTTTACTATGAAGGATGGAAGACGAATTTACTTACTGGCAAAAGGAAGATTAGTTAATCTTTCGGCGGCTGAAGGTCACCCATCAGAAGTAATGGACATGTCTTTTGCAAATCAACTTCTAAGTCTTATAGAATTAGCTAAAAAAGGTAAAAATCTTGAAAACAAAGTTTATGACATTCCTCGGGAACAAGACGAATACATTGCAACACTAAAGCTTTCTCTAATGGGATTCCAAATTGACAAATTAACTCCAGAACAAGAAGCTTATCAAGACAAATATTCTGAAGGAACATAACCTTTCTCATCCTTTTACTTCAGCTTATGCGTTTTTTCAAAAATTATCCGTAATCTTTTTAGCCTAGATTACATTATTGTGAGATATACTCCAAGAGGAATTTACTTTGTTAAAGCATTTGTTAATTCTAACAACATACGGACAAATATTTTACAGTCAAGAGTTTGAAAAAGCAGAGGAAACAGTTGATATAGCTCTCACAGGAGGTTTAATGAGTGCTATTTATTCTATGGCTTCAGAGACTCAGAGAGAAAAAATTTCTGAATTCGAACTCGTTACATCTAGAATTCTCTTTAAGGAAGAGAGAAATGACTTGCTTTTTGTATTAACTGTGGACAAAAGAATGGATCTTAAGGATACTGATGAACTACTTTCTATGCTTGCTAAACGTTTCTTCGAAAAATATGGAGAGGTACGAATAGATGGATTAGTTCTTACTGATTTTGAAGAAGATGTAACTGAAATTGTCAACAAAAAGATATGGTACTTTGGGGTACAGAAGAAGAAATTCAAGTATTATGATTATTTAGCAACAATCGTTACAACAGCGATTTTATGCTGGTACATATATGTTGTTTTTAATATTCCAACGTTTATTTGGCATAGATTAATAGATCAACTCCCTTCTGTTGGTGATTTTATATTACAATT
This sequence comes from Candidatus Heimdallarchaeota archaeon, assembly GCA_030603505.1. The sequence continues at coordinate 6,035 of JAUVXQ010000009.1, forward strand.
GCTTTTTTTGATAGGTGTAATAGCACTTCCTATACTGGTATTGTTTATATTATTCAAGTACACACAAGTTAGTAACATTTTCAGGTTCAACAAAGATTATTTAACCCGACCTACAAGAGCAAGTTATGCACTAGTACTACCCAACTACTTCTTGGTTCAAGTTTTTATCTCCTTTGCTGTGTTCTTCAGTTTCATGGTATTTGCACAAGGGTACTTCACAGAAATACGTGCATATCCACTGTACGCAGGTGGACTACTGGGTGAACAATACAATAAACCCTTTAGTTTCACAGACATAGGTGCATCAGATCTAGGCGATCAATATCTTATCGGTTCTATAACATGGTTCACGTGGGTAATAATTTTTCCACTAATTTATTCTCTAATGCTAGGAGAAAAAAAATGGGTTGTAACATACAAAAACTCAGTTTTCATCACCTCAATTTCCATAATTCTATTATATGGATGTTTAACAATCGGTGGTGTAAAATATATGGAAGCTTTTGGATTTGATGTTCAAAATCTAACACCGGGATTAATTTCTTATCAGCTTGCTGTCACTATGCCACTCAACATATTCTTCTACGGATTTCTACTGTTTATGGGTATTGGAATCAATAGAGTAACACCGCAGAAAACTAAAGTATCTTCTCTCTTAGCAATATGGGTGTCAATATACTTAACGTTAATATCACAAAGGATTTTCTTCCAGGTTTGGGCTCCATTAGTCTGACGAAGAATTTTGAATAAAAGCTAATACAGAAGAAATTTTATATTATTAGACTGGTTAGGGTAATAAAGAGAGTGTAATATGTTAGATTTTGCTTTCAAATTTTTCTTTCATAACAGAAAACGAACCTTTCAAGCAATCTTTGCTCTCTCATTAGCATTAGTCATCTATCTAGCTACAACATTGCTAGTATCAGGATATTCTTCTAATATAAGTGGTATGGCATCAATTGTTAAACGTTCAAATCTACTATTAGTAGTTGAAGAAGGTGAAACACTTTCAGGAAGTAGAATCGATTTAGAGGTTCTGCAATTTTTAGAAGAATTCTCCATAACAACACCTAATATCGAAGTCGTTCTTCCTCAAATCTATATCCCTATAAGTGTTGAAAACAATCTCGGCGAAACGCGTAACACTTTCTTAAGGATAGTAGATTTTGAGAGATTTGAACAGCTCCAACATCATCACTATACTTACAATCTGGAATTTCCAGATGAGGGAGAAGTAATAATTGGACAGCATCTTTCTTCTCTCATGTTCACTGGTGTTGGTGATTTACTTCTAATAAAGAATAATACTGAAAACTCACTCATTCTTAATGAAACGATTGAAATTTGCAATATAATAGAATCCGGGCAGGAATACGATATCGAAATACTCTCTTCATTTGAGTTCATTGAAAATTTTCTTACTATTGAGTACTATTCTTTTGTGGAATTAAAAATAATAGACACAAGAGAAATAAATACGATAAAGAAAGAAATTGAAGACCATTATCCTCATCTAGATGTTTTTGAGGAAAAACAGACACAGAATTTTATCCTTTATGCAACAAATGAAGTGATTCAAACACTAACATTACTTGTAATAATGTTCTTCGTTTTAATGTTGGTATCAATAACATATACAATTTATTCATTAGTTAGAGAAAGTGAAGATACCATTTTTATCCTGAGATCAATAGGTGCAACAAAACAAGGGATTGTATCACTCTTCATGTTTCAAGCGCTCTTAATAGGTATAATTAGTGCTCTTCTTTCATTAATGATTGGCTATTTAGGAGTAAGTGCTATTGTTGCAATTATATCAGCATCTACAGGGTTACCATTTATTTCTCTTAAAATTGATATTCTATTGATAGGAATAGTATTCTTTTTTTCATTAGTTCTATCAGTAATCTCAGGTATATATCCATCGCTTAAAGCCGCACAAATAAAAGTGATCAAAGAGGAGCTCTAATGGACTACAGACAGCTTTTTCTATACAATGTACTTCCAAAGAAACGAATCTTAATAGCGTTTATTGGATTTCTGATAAGTTCTACAATTATTTCAGGAGGGGCACTTTTAATGATTAGCATTGTAGAATCAACTAGCACGTATCTTGGAGAAACTGACGATGTAGTTGTTATTTCAAATCCTTATGCTTCAACCCCTTATACAAGCATTTTACCTTTGGATTTAGCTGAGACAATAAGCAAAATTCCTGGAGTTCTCAGAGTCAGTCCAGAAGTAATGGCAGCAGCTGTCTACAAAAGTAGCGCTGTTTATTTTAGAGGTATTGATGTAAACGAATTTTGGGAATTCACGGATATTATTCAAATTATTGGTAAGATAATAAATTCTAATGATACAACAGAAGTAAGTTTAGGTGTAAACTTCGCAGAAAGAAATCATCTATACGTAGGGGATTTCTTAACAGTTTTCTCAACAATATCTGATTCAGCTCTTGAACTAAAAGTCAAATCAATTATAACCACAGGAACACTTCTAGATGATGAAATAATCGCTCCTCTCTGGGTTGGCCAATTTTTATCTTTTGAAACCTTCGATTATGTATCTCATATTCGTGTGAAAATAGATCTGAATGTCATTAAATCAAAAGAATATATTCGTGAACTAGTTACTAACAAATACACAGTTACAGCTCAAGTTCTATCATATGAAACACCATCAAAAATGAATTCGACTCTTTATATTAAGACAAGCAAGGGAGATGATTTCCGAGAAGAAATATTAATCAATACAGATGAAATTACAATGACTCTTCCTTTTGGTGAATATGAATTTCAAGCAAACATAGAAGGAATATTGTCTGATCCTGTTAAACTAATTATTCAACACAACGATACCAATATACCCCTTTTTGTTCCTTTTATGCGGAGAGAAGTAAATTTTAGAGTGATTACAGATGAAGATGAACCAATTGAAGACGTTAAAATCACAATTTATAGTCAAGAACAAGAAGAATTTTTTATGGGAAAATACACCTATCATTTAACAACTAACAGTACTGGGCAAGCTACCAAGACGATTAATGATGGAAACTATGTTGTAATAGCTGAATATGGTCTTTTTTCAGAAAAGAGGACATTTGTAACTCAAGAAGAAACAAATCTAGAAATAATTCTTATAAAAAGACATCCTCTAATTGATGTTAAAAACCCATTAAATAATAGCGTTATTATCGGTAATGATCTCAATATTTCAATAGAAGTAACTCAAGGATATTCAATTTTCTATTACATAGATGATAATTCTGAAGATGTTAAAGAGTATTATAGAGCAGAGGAAGGAGAAATTAAGCCTACAAGCTTTATAGAACCCTTTGAGAATGGAGAACATTCGCTCACAGTAATCGTATTCAATTCAGATTATGATTGGAGAGAAGGAAAAGAAAAAAATTATGGGACAGCGGAAGTTCATTTTACCGTTACTGATGATTTTACACAAATGGGTATATTTTACAATGCAATGAATGGGACACAGTTGAGACCCGATACTTTGATTGTTGTAAACACTTCATTACAATTTTCTCAGGATATTATGTACAAGTGGGACAAAACAGAATGGAATGTTCTGAATCAATATATTCAAGTACCACACGAAATAGGTCTTCACAAACTATTTCTATACGCGTCTTTTAGGGTAGGCGACAGGCAATGGGCATATTGTTTCAGCGTTACTAATGACCCTGAAAAATTAGGCGTTTTGGGTATGCAACCAAATAAATTTCTAAAAAATAATAATATCATTAAAATATGGCATGATAATTCATTTGAAGAGATTTTCTTTTACTGGAATAACAACATTGAACAAGAATTAACAAATAATAATGAAATCTTAATACAAGGTTTGAATGATGGCATTCATATTTTAACTCTAGCTGGTAAGGATTCTACAGAATGGTTTAACAAGACATATGAAATAAAAATAGACAACACTCCTCCGCTGATATTTTTAGATGTTTTGAACAATTCAGTTATCAACTCTGGAAGTATTATCAATTGTTATTATGATGAAAATTTATCAAAATTAAGTTTCTCATGGGATGATCAAATATTTTCAAAAGCATATGAAAATAAGATCCTCGTTCCTGAATTAAATGGAAACCATACACTAGCAATAGTAGTAGAAGACCTTTCAGGTAACAAAAACCTATCGTTGTACTCTTTTAATGTAGTAAACTTCACAGGAACTCCAATAGACTTCTTCCTCTCACATGAATACAGCGGTATTATTAATCAAAGTTTTATCGATTTATTTCTAATAAGCTCTCAAACATATTTTACTGTTACCTACAACATTCTGGGTGTGACAAATAGGTCGGGAACTTATACAACTAATATGAAAATATATCTCCATCCAGGAATATATACATTAACAGTAAAATTCTGGTTAACTTTTTGGGATACAAAAACTAGAGTTTGGAATTTCATTGTCCCAGAAGGATTAAATGTTTCATATTTCGAACCTTCACTTATAAATGATAGTTATGAGGGAGAGTTTTTCATTCAATTTCCATATTTTGATATAAATTACACTTTAACTTCCAGTCAAACCTTGTTTCTAATGGATGGTGACTATTACTGCTTTATTAATCTAATTGGTTCTACTAATAGTTCATCAGAAATTAGTTTCTTAGTCGACTCAACACCTCCAATTTTAACAATTATTTCACCCAGTAAAGGAGAAAATGAAATTGATGTATTTCTTATATTGGAGAGCGATGCAACAGAAATTTATTTGAGACTTGACACGTTACCCAAGCTTTACAAATACAATGATACTATTTTACTTAATTTTACAAAACCAGGAGAAACACATAAACTAACATTTTATTTGATAGATGCTTACTATAATTACAAAACAATTGTTTATAGATTCACTACTGGAATAGATTATGTTCCTTTCAATTTGACATTCCAATTATATGATGAAGAATGGCTACAACCTGTGAAAAATCTTGATGTATCAATACAAAACATCCTTAATGGAACCATATGGGAAGGGCAAACAAACGACAATGGAAGTCTTGAGTTTCTGATATTACCAAGTGAATTCATTGTTGATTTCACATATGAAAGTATTATATACAGTTTCACTTTAAATAGCGCTAAAACCATGAACGAGACCATAACTATTGGAACTGTGAATGTAACCATATTTGTTAAAGATTATTTTTCTGATACACCAATAAGTTATCAATATTGTATAATTAGGGGTGATAATGGACATAGATTGCAGTCATTTAAAACCAATGTTAATGGAATGGCGCAAACAGCTATAGTGGTAGGGAAATATGTCTGCTATTTTTCAAGATATGAGGATATCATAGTATTACCATTTGAAGTTTACTTGTTTAATCAAACAATTATTTTTAATATTCCTTCGTTTAGAGAAGACATTACATTCAGTTTTAAGTATGATAATGGAACCTTGGTTTACAATCTGCCAATCGAATTCAATACAATATTGGAAGGAAGAATCGTAACTTCTACAGGTTTAAAATCCAGTGTTTCACTCCATATATCTTATGGAATCATTAATATTACAGTTGAGATGAAAAATGGAGAATTAGTTACTTTCAGAAGAATTTTCGAACCCGATATGACAAACATAGAAATCGTCCTTAGAAGTGTATCAGAATCACAATACACTATAATACCGTTTAAACCAATAGGTGACTTCGATATTCTAATTTCGCTATCGTTTGAATATATGGATTATTATCTAAAGGGTTCATTATTATTTACATATACTTTAGTTTACACGGAAATAATATTGATTTTGGTAATAGTAATTGTAAATATGCTCACAATTTTAAGAAATGTGTATAGTGAAAGCAGAAGGGAAACAGTGATTATTAAAACCATAGGAGGTACCAATTTCCACACAATAATAAGCATATTCTCAAGACTAGCTATAGTAGCTGTTGGTGCATCAATTATAGGATATGGTCTTGGTGCAGCTGTACTGATTATTTTAGCAAAAACAAACAAAACTGTGTTCTTTGGACATACTTTCACACCAAATGCTAATTGGGAAATATTCTTGCTAAATCTAGCTCTTATGATGTTTGCTGTTTTTGTTTCTACTTTCCTTATTGCTCGTAAAACAAAAAAGATGAGAATAGCTTATACTAGAAGATAACGTCCTACTTTGATCTAATAAGAAACAAAACCATTATAACCTTCATATATCCATGAAGTTCCAGTGTACGATATTATTACTCCCTGATCAATTAGAGAATAGAAGGAGGAAGTTATTGTTTCTTCATATCCATTAATATGTTGGTAAACAATTGAAACGCTGATTGAATGAATAATAATCGTTTCTTCCTCTAGTTCAAGTAAATCTAGATATGTAAATTGCTCCACTGATGAACTATTTAATAGATATGATTTTTCCAAGAAAACAAGAGTTTCATTGATGTACGTGGAATACTTTGTGATTACGTCTATGCGCACAGGATCTACAGTAGGAACAGCTGTTAAATCTAACTCCAAACTTATTGATGCATTATTTCCTATAGTAATATCATTAGAGTTCCTTGCAAGAAGGCTACCACTGTGATTCTCCCCCATTAGTTGAACATCAATAACATCTATGAAAGCATCTGAATTTTTTATTGTGAAAAGAATAAATTCCTCATTTCCAAATCTGTACGTAAAATATTTACTGTTGAAAAGCATCTTATAGATGAAAAAATCCCAATAATAGTTAGTTAGAAAAACATCATACCACTCATGACTATTATTCATTGTTACAAAAATCGAGATTCCATGTTTACTGAAGAAATTGTTTGTCCGTGTCACATTTTGAGTACGAAGTGGAAATGATGTATTTGCGAAACCCGAACTTTCAATAAATCCTATCATAAACATATCAATTACTGGTTGAGAACAATAGTATTCTAACCCTGGCGTGTTCAGAGAGAGAACAATCTGATTATCTGCATACCCTAAGCCATTAATTGCGTTTATAAGTTCTTGATAGTTCTTTCGAGCGTCCCAGGAGTATGTTTCTTGAAAAGTATCTAAGTCAAAGTTTGTCGAGATGAGCATCCCAGTTTGTGCACCAATGGGAACGAAAGCTACAATTACTACAAGAAAACCAGATAGTATTTTTCGGACATTGAAACCTTTTGAAAATACTTTTGGAAAACTTAATTTGAGTGCTTTTTCTTTCCAGATTAATAATAGCACTAATAGATTGAATAAAATTGCATAACCTATTAATGAAAATATGTGAGTATGTGCATGATATAATCTTAAATGAAAATCTTCAAAAATTATTTCAAATGGAAAGAAGGGGTAAAGAAAAAGGTAAGCTGAACCTATTAGAAGCAGTATTGCATAAAAACCATCTCGTTTTTGATTATCCCGCTTATTGAAGAAATCAATTACACTTTCAATACCTATAGCAAAAACAATAGATAAAGGAACTAAGATTGGAGAAAGGTATCTGATTGAACCTAAAGAAAAGAAACCTTGCCAAATAGCATAAAAGAAAACTAACCATAATAGAAGCTCATTATGTCTCTTAGTTGCTTTTATGAAACCTACTATCTTGAATATAAACCACGTTCCAGCAAACATTGAAGCTATTAGAATTGAAAGAGAAGATGTTAAGAAAGTTGCATTTTGAGCGTTTTCTAGGTAGGTTTGTGTTTCTGGTAAAGAGATTCCAGGCCATACTAAGCTTAACGTCTGTTTACCCAAATTTACGTAAAGATCAACAAGAAATGTATCTACACCAGGGATAGTAAGAATATGAAGCGCCCACATTATACCTGCAATTAATGGAATAGCAAACACAGAAATTGTGATAATCCACCTCGAAATGGAAAAAGAAAGAGTTGAACTTGATATAACTAAGTAAAGACAATAAACGCACAAAAGAGCAATAAAAATGCCTGTTCCGATATATACTTCAAAAATTGATTTTCTTACTAATTGTACACTTAAACCTAATATTATTACAGATCGCAGAATCTTACCTACTTTGTCCGATGGAATCGAAATAAAAATTACAAGAAGAAGAATATAGCCACTTATTTTGCTTAAAACACAACCTGTAAGCGCAGTTGAGGCTACTAGTGCATAAAATATTTGTGATTTTATAGTCTTGCTTTTCTGGATTCTCCTTAAGCCATAGTATGTTGCTGCTGTAAAAAATAACACAAATACTTCTTGATAGTACTGAAATTCATAAACTAAAAAGTAAGTAAAAGGTGTGGCTAAAAAGGCTATAGTTGCGATTATGGAGGTTTTTTTGGATAACTCTTCTAATCTAGCTATCTTATAGCATAAGTATGTACACCCTAAAAGAAACAAGATAGGAATATAATTAATCATTTCAGATTGTGTGACAAAAAACCCATAAGCATATAAAAACACATTAAGTGGTGGTTTGAACTGAGGAAGGAAGTTGAACTCATTTATTTTTGTTAATTGCCCTGTAACAAATATCCGAAAGGAATTTGGGAGGTAGAAATGTAAGAAATCCCATCCTCTTAATGGATAGATAGTAGCTTGAATTATATAACCAAGCAACATCACAACGATAATCGAAATGAAGAGTATTTCCATAGACTTGAGAAGTTTTTTTCTAGACGTCAAAATAAACTCAGGAAGTTTTTTCCTTATGAAGAGAATAATCTTGTATATCAGATATGCTACAGCTATGAAAAAATAGATATAAACAAACCTTCCTAAAAGCTTAGTTCTATTGTACCGATTTGCAATTAAAGCTAAAATGATCATAGGTGCAACTAATGTTACACTTCCAAAGATAAGAGATTCTAGCATATAAACGAGAAATGAATCAGAATCCTTTATCTTTAAAATCCACTTTTTCAGTATATCTACTTCTAAAGCACCAAATGAAAGAACAGATATAATGGGTAAGAAAACCCTGACGTCAACTCCTGTCATCTAATTGTTCCTCATATTCTTTTTCCACATCTATCGCTGTTTTTGTTGAAGCAAATTGTTTGAAAATTTCTATTTCTCTGAAGTATAAAATTACAATTATAATTGGAATAATTCCTGAGAGAGCTGCCATAATGAACCAACCATAAAGAGCGTTTCCTACAACAATTGCATGATAGCTTGCGATGCAGAAAACTACAGCTAATAGTAAAAGCCCAATCGACCAAAGTGTATACTTGAGTTTTTGATTAATAGTGCCTAATGTTTTCTGTTTCTCTTTTATTGTTCTATCAAAATCTTTTTTCACTCCAAACAACGCACTCAACACTGCCCAAACTAAAAATGATTGTGCAGTAAGTATCAATAAGTAAAAAACAGATATTGTCCATGTCATACCTTTAAATCCGCGTAAACGAATCATCTTATCTTCTTTTTCTTCACGTAACCAAGATATAAACGCCATGATAAGACTCGCGAAAGAGATGAGTACTGGCGCAAGGAGTAACAGTGGTATATTGCTTGGAGAAGGTCGAGCAAATGGTAAATTCATCACATATTTGTCCAAATAAAACATTACTAGTAGCATAATATAAACTAGCCACATAGTAACACCTATCACTGGTGTAAATACAGAACTGAAAATGTCAACTTTGTTGATCAAAGAGTTTTTTCCTTTGAGTATTTTCCATAAACGTTTACGCAAAATAGAAGTGATACCATTTGTCCATCTCCATATTTGATTTACCATACTTATTGGACCCCAAGGAACAAGACCCTTTGAGCAAACCTCGTTAACATACTGAAATTTGTACCCTTTTGACATCATGTAAAATGATGTATCTGTGTCTTCGGCTAATGTATCATCTAAAAATCCGCCATTTTCTCTGAAAAGATCCGCTCTAAAAATTCCTGTTGTCCCTGCAAATATAGCTGCTCCTCGAGTGCCCCTACTTTTCTGATAAACATGAAAGAATTGAGTGTGGATATATGCACTGCTTCTTTGCATAAAATTGTCTTGATTCACAAACAAAGGTCTTCCCTGAACTAACATGGTTTTATCGTCTATAAAACCAGATAAACAACTTCTAATAAAATTGGGTGTGGGGATATGATCTGCATCTAAAATGCCAAAAAAATCACATTTGACAAGCTTAAGAGCATTATTTAAAGCTCCAGCTTTGAATCCTTTTCTAGATTTCCTTTGGATGTACTTAACACCATTTTCTCTGCAGTATTCTTCAATGTCTGTAGAATATCCTTCTGGGCTATCATCACAGACTACAACTTGGAAACGATCTTTTGGATAGTCAAGATTCAGAGCTCCATCAATTGTTTTTGAAACAACCAGCAATGGTTCCTTATAAAGAGGTAGAGCTATTACAACAAATGGAAGAGGGTCTTGCTGTAAGAACCGATTGTTTTCGTCTTTTAGGATCTTATATGTGGAAGATGAGCCAATATAATAATAAATGAAGATTGAATAGAAAGCGGAAAGCAATTCTATTATCAAAATGAAAACATTACCCATTATTCCTAAAAATTTCTCCCCAATAGTGTAATCTGAAGAATAGACAATTATTATTTCCCTGATACTCTGAACAGCATAGTAAGCCAAGAACATAAAAAGAAGAATTGTCAGAATATACCAGAAAAGTTTTTTCCACTTCATCAGTACCCTCTCAAGGATTTGCGATATAAGGTTTTAGTTTGTAAGTTTTGAAATGGAAATATAAACACACAGGAAATGTCGCAGCCATAGACAAACCCAACAAACTAAGAGCTAACCACAATGTTCCAGAAGCCAAATAATCAAAGTAAGCTAGAACAACAGACAGAACACCAAAAGCAGTTACTATAAAGGATAGGGGGATATAAGCTATTTTCTCATTCCATTGATCTTGCTCTCTATTTGGAGCTCTCTTTCGAAAGAGAGTTACGATTACAGCATAAACTGTAAAAGGATTAAGGACTAAAGCAATAACGAAAAAGTACAGAAGATCTATTAATTTCATGCTCTTTAGATTGTTTTTTCTGGCAAACATAACTGCAATAAAAGCAGATATTTGATAGGAAACAGCTAAAGCTATAGGCATAATAATTAGTGGAGGAAATGCTTGCATCGGCAAGCGAATAACTTGGCTCCCTGCAAAATACATTATAATATAGAGAAAAGTAGCTATATACATGGAAGAAGCGATGAAGAAAAGTGAAATATTAAAATACAAATCAATTTTGTCAATTAAAGGAATTTTAGCTCTTAATATCTTTAACCATCTCTTTTTGAAAACATGCATACTTCCTTTAGCCCATCTTAATATCTGGGAGAGTAAGAGTGAAAAAGTTGCTGGAACTAACCCAAAACTCCCATAATCATCGATTAATACAGATTTATAGCCTTCAGTTAGAATTTGTATAGTAAGGTCCACATCTTCTGTGAAAGTTGCTGTAGGGATACCTCCAGTTTTATCTAGAATTTTTTTTCGGAAACATGCGGTAGATCCATTAAATATAACAGTGGATCTTCTGTTTTTTGCTCTTGCAAATACTTCGAAAAACTGAGAATACATAACACTTTCCCAGACTTGAAGTTTTGATTGGATGTTTCGGAAACTGACTTTTGATTGAACAAACGCTACTTCTTTATTTGTCAAAAGTATATCTATAGATTTTATCAAAAAATTAGGTGTTACTATATGATCATAATCCAAAAACACAACAAAATCAGATTTAACGTGCTTTAAAGCGATATTTAGCATTCCTGCTTTAAAGAGTATATTAGAAGAATCATAAACATGTTCAATTTCATATTTTTCAACTAAATGTTTTATTTCTTCAAAAGAGTGATATGAAGAGATAGTGTCATCAGCTAGCAATATTTGTATTTTTTCTCTTGGGTAATTGCTTTTTATAATGGATTCCAGAGTCTCTGTTAAGATCATGGGAATTGGTTCATGAATAGGTATTACAATACTTACAGGAGGATGTTCATCCAAATTAGGGATAGATAATCTAGATTGTAAAGGTGGATATTTACATGTTGTTCCCATTTGTTTGAAGAGCATAACTGTATATAGAATTCCTATTACTTCAACAAGCAAAGTCAAGAAATTAAGAATGGTTTGCACAACTGTTGTAGCACTAGTAGACTGAATAATTATAACTGTAGACCATACTAAATATACGATTCCAACAAGAAAAACAGCAACTGAAAATACATGTAAACTAACACCAAAAGTTTTCCACATGTTATGGATGAAGTTTTTCTCTTCTGATTTCAATTGCATAAGTTCTAACCATTCGGGCTATAACAAATGAGTGTCTATATTTCTATTAAGGATTTCTGTAAAAGTTAGTGAATAACGGAATCAGTGTGAGCTAGGCTCATCATAAAATCAGCGGTTGTAATTCTTCATCATGTCCGTCATTCTTGTGAACATTAATGCACTGAAATAAATCCTTTCCCTTTTTAAACATAAATAGAGAAAAAAATGAGTTTCCGTTTCGATTCTGTTAGAAACTTAAAAAAACACTACTCTTCTTTAAACTCAACTTCCTCTATTCTTTTAAGATCTCTGTCCTCTTCTCTAGGTTCAGTATATGTTAACTCCACATTTTGCATCTGTTCTTTTCTTCGTTTTTCACGCAATTGTTCTGGTTTCATTACTGCTTCCATTCTAGTTTTAGGGACAGGAGGAGGTTCATATCTTGCTAGTAAAGATTGTATTTTTGCTTTTTCCTTTTTTAGTCCTAGTTCATCGCATATCTTGGCAAATTTCTCTTCATAAAGATATAAATCTTCAAGTAGTTTTCCGTAAATTGTCTGCAACTCTTCATCTCCTAACGAAATAATCTCAGACGATGTAATTGCAATAATGTAATCTTTAAGAAATTCTTTACTTTCTGCAACTTCGCTTATGTAGAAAATAAATTCGGAGATATTTGAGTGAGAACTATGAACAGCACTTTGTATTATTATAGTTCGGTAATTATCTGTGATTTCTCTTGCGAAATCTTCAAATGAAATCTTTAAGTTTTCTACTAATCCCTCTTCCCAGTCTACAGGTAGTTTTGAAAAATTAAAGGCTATAGCTGGAATGAGATATGAGAAGAGAGGTTTTTTCATTTCAGCTATCTCTTCTTCTGTAAGTTGCTTCAAGAATTTGTTAAATAGCTTAAAATGACTTTGACTGCCTGATGCTTCAAAATAACGTAATATTGGTAAAACCGATTCTTTAGGTTCTATACCTTTAAAATAAAGTTTCATAAGATAAGGTCTAATGAAATAGGGAAAAATAAACATTAGCACAAGAGGAATGAAAATATAATACCCGCCATTTTCTAACCCCTTCGTTAATTGCCAAACTAGAAAAACTAAACTTACAACTACTACAAGCATACCTATTTGAAAATAGCGTGAGATTTTTTTAGTTTTTATAATGTTCTGGCAAAGTTGGCAAATTTTTTCTCCAGTAAGACTTATGCTCTGATCTAAAACGCAAATTGGAAGCCCACAACTGGCACAAGTTCCATCAGATCTATTTGAAAAATGGTATGCACAAAATTCATTTCTCTCTATTTCAACCATAAGAACAGAAAAAAAGAGGTTTTTTAACTCTATCGGCTCAAGTCTTAATTGACTAGAAGAGGAATCAGTTGATTTTTTTAGCTCTTGTTGCTTACACTTGACCAATAATTTTAAAGAGCTCAAAATTATAATTGTAACAGTATTTGCTATTGGTGTGTACTGTTGAGTAGTGGTGCGATTGTTCAAGATATAATAAAAGAAGCTAAAAATATTATTGTTAATCAATCTGTAGATGAAGGCTTAAAATATATCGAAAATAAAACTCTAGATCTTGAAAAGAAAGAGAATTACCTAGAATCTATAATAGTATGGCAATTTTTTGCTGAATCTATGGAAAAGTTGGAAGAAGAGGATCTTCACTCTTATGCATTCAGTAAGATAATTACAAGATATCTTTTTATTGAAAACATTGAAAAAGCAAAAGAATTCTATGACAAGGCATTAAAGCAAGAGTTAGATAGCTTCCATCTGAATACTGCAAAAACAATTTTCGAGAGAAGATCAAAAAGTTCAACAAAAAGAGAAATCATACAAATTAGAAAAAGAGATATTTTTGGTGATTTTGTGACAATTTTAGCTAGTCCCAATCTCCAATTTAACACTGTTTCAGAAATAAGAAAATATATTGAAAATCAACTACCAAAGGGAACTTTTCAAGTTGAAATGTTTAATCTAAAGACAAACATAAGCGAAGATTCTGAAATATCAACAGAAAAATTAGATGAATATGAAGTTATATCTATAACTGAGGAAGTGAAGGTTGAGTAAAATGGTAGAAAAAAAAACAATTTGGGGATCTACTCGATATTTCATACGAATTGAACCAAATACGAATTTATTTAGCACTTCTATGGATGGTTTAGTATCCTTTTACGATACAGGTGGTTTAATTAATCATAGGGAGTGCAACAATCTTCATGAAATTGTTAGAACAGTACAAGAGTTTTGGTCTACTATCCTACCTCCGCATGAGACACGTGTTGCTAGATGGGTTGAAGAGTATTTCACAGAATTAGGAATGCAAAGTGATTATAATATTATTTTAAGATTAATCAAATCAGAGGAACTTCTAGAGCAAAAAATTGAAGATTTAATCTTAGAAACTACAATTATAAATACTGCTCATTTTGAAGAAGTCTTTGAAACAGAGGAAAAAAGTAAAATCATAGGGGTTGAGGTTTCAATTACTCATATCCCTGACGATGCATATGTTCAGAGTGAGTTAGTTCAAAAACTATTGGAGGACAATAAATATCAAGTCCCAAAGGAAGTAAAAAGCAGAAAACAATTCAAATTAGCTAATGGGGAAACAAAGAATATCGATACTAACAACAGTATTGATATTGGTGCTTCAATAGGTGAAATTACAGTTTCTTCAAGACTAAAGAATGAATACAATGAAGCTATTACAGCTATTAAAATTGTAGATGAAATACCATATTGTTACAGCATAAACGATATGACAATAGAAGGCGTAGATATTAAACCAATTACAAAGAAAAAGGAGAAAATACTCGAAATTGAATGGAATATACCAGAAATTGCTCCTGGAAATGGAGCAGAAATCAAATACAAGATGAAACATAAAATCAATCGTACAATTCTTGAAATAATTGAAAACAAAATTACTGTGCTTAATACATTTGAAGAAATAGTTCCTTCTGATCTGGAATTTGTTGCGAATACAAAGTATATTAATGTGCATAAAGAGAGAGTAGAAGAATTGCACATTATGGATGAGTTACCACCAGAATTTGATGTTTTGAAATCAAATCCAGAGGCAATACCACCCCGTGGAATCATTGAGAAAGCCAAATTAAAAGGAATTTATATTCGATGGCAACAAAAAAACATCAATCCAGAACAAATCTTGGAAAAAACATACTCCTTAGATTATTTCCCCTATCTTTTTAGAGGAAAGAAAATAGTGAAAGATTCTGAAGGAAACATTATATTGAAAGCAGCAAAATTCATCCAACCTATCGATAATGAGATAGGTTATAGACTTGTGTATATATTAAAATGCATGAGAGATGTCGAGGATATTATTTCTATTGAAGATGCAATACCAATTTCTCATGTTATTACTTCAAAAGACCCGCCTGATGATCAAGTAATGGAACAAACAAACGATGAAGGAAAGAGAATTATTACTTGGATAGCTGATCCCCCTGCAAAAGAGCAGGAAAAGCTGTTAATGATTCAAATATCAGGAGATACTCAGCCACTTTTTGAAACATTCAAAATTTACATTGGAGATAAGAAAGAAACTGAGATAATAAAGAAAGAAAGTTCTATTGCTAGAGAGATGACAAATCTTTCTTGGTGAGTAGAATTAACTCTATCATTCAAGTTAGCTAAATGTTTTCTAATAAGCACCTAAATAATAATTCCATAATTTGGGGTGTATAGCAAAGTCTTATTAGAGAGCTATAGCATTTTTGTTTGAATGTCTGAAACATATGATGTAGTTATAGTAGGTGGAGGTCCAGCAGGAATTTCGGCTGCAATATTGTGTGCAAACAATAAAATGAAAACTCTTCTAATAGACAAAAAAACAGAGGAAGAAATTGGTAACAAAGTGTGTGGTGAAGCCTTATCCAAAAAAACTGTTATCAATGTTTCTAAAAAATTGAATGTTGAACCACCCAAGGGAGATGAAATCAAAGCAAATATTTCCACCCTTATTATCCAGACCGCAGATCCTGAAATTAACCTTAGTCTACCTTCTATAGGTTATATGATAAAT
Organism: Candidatus Heimdallarchaeota archaeon; assembly: GCA_030603505.1. Next base: position 22,314 of record JAUVXQ010000009.1, read on the forward strand.
AGACACATATACGGACAAAGATTGTTAAAAGAAGCCCTAAAGAGAGGTGTACTTTTAGAAAGCGAAACTAAAGTTCTAAATCCTATTATTAAGGACAATAAAGTGAGTGGTGTAAAAGTAAAGAATAAAAATGGAAGTATTTTCGAGTTTAGAAGTAAAATTGTAATTGATTGCAGTGGTACAATGGCTGTGGTACGAACGAATTTACCTGAAAATTTTGAACCATTATTAAATAAGAATTTATCAAAAAGCGATTATGCCTCATGTTTCAGAGAGATAATCAAATTGAAGAAACCTCACAAATTAGATGGTAAAATTGTTCTTCAGTATGTTCAAGATATTCCTGAACCAGGTTATATTTGGTTTTTTGCTATTGGTAAAAAGAAATTAAATTGTGGTACCGGATTCGTTAAAGAAGGTAAAAATGAGAAAAAAAGTGTAAAAAAAGTATATAACGAAGCAATGAAAAAATACCATACCCCTGATTCTTATGAGATTCTTGATAGTAGAGGAGATGTTGTAACAGCAAAGCCACCGCTTTGGAATGCTGTTGCTCCTGGGTTGATTGTAGCAGGTGATGCAGCTTTCCATGCGGATCCTCTAACAGCTGAAGGGCATGGACCCGCTTTATTTGCAGGATGTTTTGCAGCAGAAGTAGCAATAAAAGCTGCTATAGAACAGAATTATTCAACTAAAGATTTATGGGAATATAATATTAGAATAATGAAAGAATTTGGTGAAGAAAATGCGAGATATAAAATAATCACTTTTGTTCTAGAAAAGTTAGGTGCAAAAAATCTTGAGTTTCTCTTAAAGCGGAAAGTGATTAAAAAGTCTGATTTAAGTTCTGCTGGTGTCTTAAAAAAAGAAAGCCTATTTTCTATGTTTATGCGAGTAGTTAGATCTTTCCCAAAAATAGGTTTGTTGTTACTAATGAAGAAAGCTATGGATGCCAATAGGAAACTAGCAGACTTATTTGTAGAATATCCTAGTTCACCAGATAATTTTAGAAAGTGGGAGACTGAGATTGAAAATATCTACAATCTATTTACATGAACTACTCCTACCTAAAGGTAGGCGTTTCTTGATTCATTGAAAAGACTTGACCACTGATGATTGCTGAAGCAGTGATAGTAATTAGAGGTCTGTTCTCCACAAGTAAAGAGGCATA
>JAUVXQ010000042.1 GCA_030603505.1 Candidatus Heimdallarchaeota archaeon
CAGAGCATGAAATACAATTTTCATTTGATCATGCATGAACATCTATATGTATTTAGAAAACCAAGAGATGATGAGAACATTTCTAAATTCAAGTATAGTTCCAAAAATAATGAAATTCTTTGATTAATAATTGATTATTAATGATTCAAGAACTCCTCCTCTACCATTGGGATCACTACTAATGAATCTTTTAGCATGAACTTTCTTTATTTCAAATCCCTCATATAATTCAGCAATTTTAGGAACGTCGGAGTTGCTTTCCATAACATAACACCCTCTTTCATCTAGTTCTTTGAATACTTTAGCTAATCTTTCTTGTTCTTTAATTCCAAAGCCTTCTGAAGTATAATCTGTAAAATAAGCCGTATCAGTTAAGGGCATATATGGTGGGTCGAAATAAACAAAATCTCCTTCTTTCGCGTCTTTGACAGATTTTTCGAAATCTTCAGATGTTAATTCAACATTCTGTAGACATTGATTCACATTTCTTAGATTTTCTTCATTAAAGATCTTAACGTTTTTTGGGTATTTTCCAAATGGAACATTAAATTTTCCTTGTTTATTGACTCTATAAAGACCATTGAAGCATGTTCGATTTAGGTAAATTAAGCGTGCAGCTCTTAGAACAGGAACATCCGGTTCTTCAGCTCTGATATCATAGAAACTATCTTTATCATTAACATATTTTCCAGTTTTTAGCTCTTCAATCAAATCAGCAACACGTGTTTTGACAACTTCATACATGTTGATTAATTCTTTATTAATATCAGAAACCTTTGCTTTTAATATTTTACCATTTGAAAATTGATGAAAAAAGATAGCTCCACCACCAAAAAACGGTTCGAAATAACAGTTAAAGCTTCTAGGAAAGTATGGTTCATATTTTTCAATTAGTCCTCTTTTTCCACCAGCCCATTTGACAACTAGTTGAGCGTTGATATAAACATGAGAGCTTTTGTTAGTATCTTGATTTGACATAAATTTAGTGAGTCTATATTGAGTATCTCTTTTTTTCTCAGTGAATTTAGACTCTTCTTTCTTTTTACTCATGTTTATTCTTACAAGAAATAAATATATAAGAAAAATAATCTTTCGGTTTCCGTTCTTTGGGAATTATCCCATCATACCTCCTCCCCCTTTATCTTTGTAAGCATAAGAGTTTGTCCAACCTGTTTGACCTTTGATAGAGATTGATTTGGGAGGATTAAGAGCAGTGAATTCTTTTGTTCTTGGCATACATACTTCCTCAAAAATACAAATCCCATCAAATTTTCTTAATAGCTCATTTTCTTTTAGCATATTCATATTGATGACAAAAGATATCTAAAAGTTTCTATTTGACATGGTAAATATCTATTGAGTGGTTTCGCTGGTGACTTTAGTTTCCCCTTACTACAAATCTTGCAATTCTTTAATCTTGAGCCAAAATGATAGAACGTATGCGTATAATGTTTACACTTGTAGTTAACTACATTTTCCTTGCAGTACTCTCTACCTATACTATAAAGTAAGTAATCCATTTGACTTGGTGATAAAGGAGCTGTTTCTGAACTATTTTCACTCCAGTACTCCCACACAATCCTCCAAGCTTTTGCACTTGATTCATCAACAATAACACTCCATTTTCCCTAGGTAGCTTTTTTAACAGCTTAATAGAGGAATTTCAGTTTTTAAAATTCCAGTTCTTAAAGCTAGTTTCATAGTATTAATATCACTTGCTACATCAATTTTATCATAATTCTTTAAATCACTCCAAACACCCATTTCATACATGTCACGAATGAACATGTTCGCTTTTTTTTGACCATATCCTATATTGGGTTGATTAACTAATGCATCTCTTATCTTTTGAGCATCACCGTTATAATATTCACTTATCTGAAATTGATCAATGTCGTTAGCTAATAAGAATTTAGCAGAGTTCTTAGCATAATCAAGTCTCTTATCAGTTTGAGAAAGTCTTGTCATTCCAAGAAACTTCAAAAAACCTGCAGGATCTTCTTCAACTGTTATAGCGTCATATCTAGTAGGATCTACAAGATATTTCTCATACTGATTCTCAGGTGGTTCCCTAAAATCTTGGTTTGCTGTAAAAAACCTGACTTTTGCTATGGATTCTTTTGATAATCCATGAGCACTATGCTTGACATAGAGAAGATTATTACCATATTGTTTTACCGCATCGGACAAAGCAGAAGCTGCTTTTTGAGCTTGAATCTCATCAATTTTCACATTAATAATCTCTTTATGATTTTCTTCCCAGAATTTGTGGAATTCAGAGAAATATTGAAGTTCTTCTCCTTGAAAACTCGTTTTACCTATTGCTTTGAATGTTTGAAAGAAATATTCATTCATTCTTTCCAAAAATATCTGTGCTGTTTGAATTTCATTTTTCTGTTCGATTGATGAGGGTAAGGTTATACCCATTTTCTCGTTTATACTTCTAATAAAGCTAATGAAGCTCCCCATTTGTATTCTACCTGGATTCTGTTCTTATTTTTTGTGTAGAGAGAATTATTAAGTATTTCTTATTTTTCTACTTCATATCAATTAAGGGATAACTTTCTAAATATCTTTTCCTTCACATAGATTTTCTGAATAAATCTTAAATTCTTTATTGTATAATGTAGTCTATGGCTGATATTTATGGATTGATTACTGCCATTGGTTCTATTTCGATTGGAGTAGCTAGTTTTCTTTTTACAATTCTAAGAACTAGAAAAAGAAAACCTGAATTCACAATTATTGATGTTTCAACAATCTTTCCAGCTATTGAACATAGTACGAAGTTAGATTCAACATATTTTAGCGATGAATCTGAAAAAAGTTCTCTTTGTTATAGAACTGAATTATCTATTCAAAACACAGGTGAAAGATCAGGATATTTCAAAATTATGAGCATCAACGTGTTCTTTTATGAAAGAAATGATATGTATTGGATTAATGAAATGCTACCAAAACTCTCTTATTCTTATCAGATCAAAGCTGGTGAATTTCAAAAGATTCAGTTTAAAATTCCGCTAATGGAAGGGAGAGAAGAATACTGGGAAGAAGCATTAATGACGATTAATGGTGAATGGTGGGATCACAAAGGGAAAAAGAGAAAATTTGCTGTGCATTTTGGTTATACAGATTTTGGTTGGTTTCAAACCGATGTCAATCCTGTCTTATACAGTGGAAAACTAGAAAACAAAAAATCAATATTTGCATAGTAATCCGAATATTTATAGATTTAACAATATTCAGAGCTTTTTACTAAAACATATACTAAAAGAAAATAGTTGATACTAGTTAAAATTAAAAAAGAAAAACTAAAAAGAAGATCCCTATTCAATAGTCTTCTTCTTTCTTTTCATTATTATTTGTACAATTACTAAAGGTATTAGAATTAAAGTTGTAATTATCGAGATGTTCCCAAATTCAGGAACTTCTGGAGGATTATCAACAACTATCACATCTCCATCTACCCTTCCACCTATGTCTCTTGCAGCTATTGAAACAGTAGCGCTTTCTCCATCAGGAATGGTGAAGATAAATTCGTATAAATCTCCAGAAACATGGCTCATTGCATAGACTTTAGTGGATAAATCCTCATATTCTACAGTTGCTACAACATCCCATACAGCTCTATTATCTGTTACAGTTGCTTGAACTTTATAGATATCTCCAGAAACATAAGAATCTATCACATCATCAGTTTTGCTAACTCATAAAATAGCAATGCTTACAATATGGATGCTTGTCTTCATTCTTTAATATAGCTAAAAATAAGTTAGCGATTCTTCCATTAATTATTTCATCAAGAGGATGTGTTCTGAGAGTTCCATAAACATAAGGGTTCATCATATTACATGGACAGATATCTCCGTTATATCGGATAAAGATTTCATTAAAAACATTTGTACAAAATTTTTCATTAGTCTTTGAAACATAATCCCTATCGATTCTATATCCCTCAATTTGATCAGGTAGTTTTAGTAATATACCTTGTTTTTTTGATAATTCATGAGTGTAATCAAATATATCTATAATTTCATCAATCCTCTGTGTTTTAAAGGAGCTGTCTACACCTCTTACCATATTGGCTATAACACAACCGAAGTTATGTTTCTTTGCTAATTCAATCATTTCTGGAAGATCCTCAAAATTATCCTCCATAATAGTAAAAATGAACTGATTTTGAAGGTTATCTCTATTAGGATAATCTCTAACGATTTTAAGGTTTTCAAAGAAGATTGAAGTATTGAGACCTCTTCTAATACTAGCTAATTTCTCTGCCTTTGGACTATCACATGATATGTATAAATCAAATCCTAAATCAAGTAGTTTCAATAAGATTTTCTTATCAGTTATGTTTAGATTTGTAATTAGTTCAAATCTAAAATCAAACATAGACAAAGGTTTGAGATATTTGTGAAAATCATGAACAAAAGTTGATTCACCCAAACCATTCAAACGAATAATCTCAACCGTGCTTGGTATCTTTTTTAGTAATTGCAAATACATTTGATAATTCATATCTCTTTTTTCTGAATATTTCGCAGAACCTACACCACACATTACACAATTTAAATTACAATTATTTGTGAGCTCGATAATCACTTTGGAAGTTTTTTTTTCATAATGTGAAATAAGTTCAATATTTTTCAGTTTTCTTAAAATAATCTCAGTAATATCAAAACGATCTTTCTGAAAATAATAAGTAAGTATTGGTACTAAATTGAAGGCCAAAATTGATTTATCTTCTATAGAAAAAGAACTGAGATAATCAATTAGTTCGCTTAGTTTTTTTTGATATAACTCTGTTTCATTATTTGGAATGTTTTTCATCCACTTATTGAATAGATAGCCAATTTGAACATTTTTGTTTTTTCTTACAAAATCCCATTCTTTATGTAAATCTAGTCTATCTAGCATATCAGGGTTATAGAACTCATCCCATAAATCAAGTATACTCCTATTTTCTAGTATATTTCCCACCTTCTTTCCATCCTTTATTATACGATATTCTTTGAACAATTCTTAGATATACAAACTGAATTCTAACTTTCAGAGGTAAATTTCCTTTCCTATAGAGTTTTAGATGCCATTTGATATCCTTATAAAGATTATAAAGCGTGATTTTTGGTGGTCTCAAAGTATCATATGCCCACCCTGGTGCATTAACCTCTGAATAATCTGAAATAAGGATTTGTGTCATTTAAGCACCCCCAAAATATTTCTCTGTTACAATTCGACACCCAAAACCATACATATAAAATGTTTTTTTGAAATTTCTCAAACTTTTACGATAATCATGATAAACAATTGCTTCTTCTTCAAAACCAAAATTATGACCTTTTTTAAATAGTTTAAAACTTAAACCAACATCTTCTCCACCAGGATTAGAAATATCTTCATCAAAACCACCCACATTAACTACATCTTCTTTTCTAAAAATACAATTTGCACTTACAAGATATTTCAGTGATTTAGGAGGTTCTAAAATTCTATGAAAAGTATAATATTGTGAGTAAATATCTTTAGATTTAGGAAGAACACGACCACCTACTCCAACAAGTTCATCATGCATTTCCAAGCTCTCTGAAAGATGTTGTATCCATCTTGGATGAACATAACAATCAGAGTCAGTAAATGCAATCAACTCTCCCTTTGAAGTATTAATTCCCAAATTTCTTGCCTTTGCAGGACCTGAATTATTGTCAAGACTAACATATTTAGCTTTAAATAGATGATCTTTTGAAATCCATTTTTTTAGATATGATTGAGTTCCATCATCAGAACAATCATCTATTATTATGATTTCATGTGGCATTTTCTCTTTTAGTTTTGAAAAAGAGAGTAAGAGATTCTTAAGTTGCTCTACTCGATTATATGTTGGTACTATAACTGAAATTCTCATTTATTATCACTTCTCTATCTATAGATTCATTAAAGGAGCACATAATCTTCAAACCTTCTTCTAGACTAACTTTGGGAAACCAATTCAACCAGGTTTTCACTCTATCTATGTTGGGAGTTCTATAGTCTGGTTCATGTGGGTACCTATCTACATGAATACATCCATTTGGATTGTTTGTTATTTTGTTAATCAATTTCGCAAGTTTTAGAATATTAATTGGCTCTGGATTACCAATATTTACAAAATTGTAGCTAAATTGATCATAGTTTATAATTTTCAAAAAACAATCTATTAAATCACTAACAAAACAAAATGACCTTTCTTGGTTTCCATCACCATGGATTTTTAGAGGTTTTTTCTTTTTTGCCCACTTAATAAAATTAGGAATAACTCTGCCATATTTTGACTTTACATCCATTCTTGGACCATATATGTTAAATGGTCGTATTACTATGTATTCCAATGAATTTATGTTACAAAAATTAGCTACTAGCTCTTCTCCATATAGTTTACCTACAAAATAAGGGCTTCTGATTCCGTTGGTTTTTAGATTAAAAGTAGTCTCTTCACTCAAATCTCTACCATTGCTTAGTTTGTGGTGACCATAAACTTCAGAACTTGAGAAGAAAATATACTTTGCATTGGAGTTTTTGGCAACTTCAAGTAAATTTAAATTTCCTTCAGCATTTACTCTTAAAGCATTAATTGGGTTCTTTTCATAATCTGATGTATTAGCAATGGAAGCTAAATGGATAACATAATCGAAATCTGTGAGTAATGGTAATTCTTCTATTATGTCTAAATTATAAATTGAAAGAGAATCGCTAATTGTTAGATGTGAAATATTTTGATAGGATCCAGAAGTGAAATTATCAAGAATACAAACTTCGGATTCTCTCAATAATAGTTCTTCCACTAAATGAGAACCAATGAAACCTGCTCCTCCAGCAATTAGAAATCGTTGTTTTTTCATTTATTCACCTTTGATTTTATATGAAACTTTATTCCATAGGAAGTGATCCCAACAAGAAGGTGAAAACTCATTTTCACATCTAAAATCCTTCATCGAATCAAAAATTGCTCTAAAACTTTCTGTCTTTATGTTTCCAAAACTTAGTCCGCGTCTGTAACTTTCAGTTATACAAGGATACACTGCTCCATCTGGATTTATAATTACATGCTCTTCTCCTGCTTTGCATTCAGTTCTTAAATCCATTTTTCCATAAGGATATTTTTGCAAATATTCCCAAAGGATACTATTAGCGAAATTTAACATGTTTTTTTTCTCGAGATTGTTAAATTGTGACAATATGGTTTCTAGTTCCTTAAAGTTAAAGGAATTGTATTCTGTGTTATTTTCTTCATCACTAAAAGTCGATGGACAAACTAAAGCCAATGAAACATCAATGTTTTTTTCAGAAAAGAACTCAATTATTTTATAGAATTCATGGTAGTTTTCTCTTGAAATCACGGAGTGAATTTCAATATCTCTAATCTTGTGTTTTTCAGAATGTTTTTCAGACAATTTTTTTATTTTTAGTATAGAATCAATGGCATATTTAGGATTTTGGTTTTTGTAATTACCTTTATTAAATGAATCAAAAGAATAAACAATTTTCGCAAAATCTGCACCTGACTTAAAAAGAGCTTCAATCATTTTATCGTTAAAAATCAATCCATTTGTAATCACCATTAGAGTGACTCCAGAAGATGAATCAAAAGCATTAAAAATCTGTTCAACATTTTCTCGTATTGAAGGTTCTCCCCCCAATAGAGCTATGTAATTAAACCCTATATCTATTGCAGATTCTAAAGTCTTAGTTATCTCTTGCGTTGTCAGAATTTCTGGAGCATTAGGTTTATCATGAGTTACTCCACAGTACCTGCATCTGTTATTACACCTATTTGTTATTTTAAAGTCTAACCATTTAAATCCCATTAAAACATCTCTCTTTATTACTTAAAATTGACAAATTTAAATCTCTAAAATGAAACTTTATTTTGTCTTCTTCATTCTTCTCGAGAAAAATAAATTCGAGATAAGTTGGCCATAAAATCCCTTTTCTTATGGTTGTGGGGATAAAATTGTGATACAATATTAAATTCCAATCATGGGTAACAAAGATATTTACAACATCACTATTTTCAGAGTCCATGATTTCCAATATTGATCTATGAAAAATACCAGATGCTTCTCGAAAGGAGAGAATTGAATCTACTTCAATTTCATTTTTAACCCATTTTTCCATAAAATTCTGAACACCCATTTCTTGGATGAAATTTAAAGCTTCCTCCGGATTCTTCAAATAAAAACCTGCTAGAAAGTCTCTTTTCTCAATCAAATTAATAGATGAGTCTGTATTCTTTCTAGTACCCTCAGAAATTAACTTAGCTGTTTCTTTACAGCGTTTAACATTGCTATAGAAGAAATTATATCTTATATTAGGAGGAAGTTTACATCCAAAACTAAGTGCATCCCGACGACCTTCTTCGGTTAATAACTGATTGACGGAATCAGATATATCAACTATTTC
>JAUVXQ010000015.1 GCA_030603505.1 Candidatus Heimdallarchaeota archaeon
AAAATAGTCAAAAAACTGAAAATGAAAGAGGAGAGTAAACCAACAAAAAGTCGATTAAAGGATAAGATAACAAAAGAGAATATTACAACTATAATGATAACAATATTAATCCTAATTGCTTCAATAGCTAATATTTACTCTGCTTCAGTCACTTATTGGCAAGAAAGAGATGAAATTGCACGAGCTTTAGCATATGTGGGGCAACAAGAAGATTCTGTAGGTGTCATTGTTCTAGAGCCTTGGTATCATGGCAAAATGTACAGCTATTTGCACAAAAATATCTCACTTGAAACACTTCCTTTTATACATCAAAATACAAAATGGGTAAATTTGAGAGTGTTAATCACTGTTAAATATGAAATATATAATTATGTGATTTCAACTTCACTTGATACTGTGAATTCTACACAGATTAACGATATTCTTCTACCTTATGATTACAGTATTGTCCATGAAATCGATACAAGAGCAGTAATTTACAAATATACAGGTTGAATTTTAAAAACTGCGTTTCATAGAAACAAGAGTTATTTTTTTTGAAATGAGATAAAATTAATAAGTGTAGAAGACAAAAAAAAATAGATAAGTATTAGAGTTGAATTTTTTGCCAGATATAACAGATTTAGATAAATCCAAAATTAGGCTTATAGCAAAAAATTATGTTATGGGATTATGGTCTGTTATTTTTTCAGAGGGATTTTTGGCATACAAGGAGACTTTTAATTCACTATACAAACGATCAGCAAAATGGAAGTTCTGTTTGAAATGTGGCAAAATAGGACTTGCTGAGGAGCTCAAAGAGGGTAAGCATCAATGTGTCCTTAAAAAAAGCGTTGTACCTGTGTTGGTTACAACTTCATGGTTCAAGCTTAGAGGATTCTTTCTAACTCAAAAATATGCTCTGATGCTAAAAGGGATAGGAGCAAAGTCTATTTTGGATAGGATGTATAGTCTAGCAGAAACCATCAGACTTCAAACGAAAGTAGAGGAAGAAGAAAATATACTGTAAGAAAGATCTAATAGGGCGAGATAGATAGATAATTTCTTTTTCTTATTTTGTTGCTTTCTTCAAAACTGCTAAAGCGTGTATTGTTGTAGTGTCAAAGACTGGAATATTACAATCTTCTTGTTTTATGAGTAAGGGAATCTCTGTGCAACCTAATATCACTCCTTCTGCACCTTCAGCTTGTAATCTATTAATCACTTCTAGATATCTTTTTCTTGATTCTTCTTTTAGAATGTGGTGTGTTAATTCTTCCCAGATAACCTTGTTAATGTATTCTTGATCTCTTTCTGATGGGGCTATGATTTCTAAATCATATTTAGTAAATGCTAGAGGATAAAAATCATCTCGCATAGTAAAGATAGTTCCTAACAATCCAACCCTTTTCAGTTTTTTTTTCTTTATAGTTTCTGCAGTTGCATCCATGATACTAATAATGGGGGTTTTGATTACATTAGTTAGTTGGTCGTATATCTTATGAATTGTATTTGTAGCAATAATTATTATACCAGCCCCTGCTTTTTCAAGATTTCTCACTGATGATAGTATAGTAGAATAAACCTCACCCCAATTATTGTTTGCCATCAAATTTCTGACTATTTCAAGATTAAGACTGTCAATGACTAATAATGGAGATGAAGCTCCTCCCATTTGTTTATTATACTCTCTGATAAGTATTTTATAATATTCAATAGTTGATTCAGCACTTAATCCGCCAACTATGCCTATTTTTTTCATTTGTTCTCAATCTTACTGTTGTTGCCCATTAAAGTAATTTGTGTTAAATATGAAGTCTTTTAAAGTACTGGGACTAAAAAGGTTTAGAGTTGGGGAAGATTAGTAGATAATCGTTTAAACGACCTAGTTTTTTTTCAACTTATTGATAAATATTAATACAAAAAGCTTAGAATCATATATTTGAGGAAATGAAATCTGATTTTACAGTAAAACTAAATATAGATGATATTAATGAAATTTGAAGATTTTAATTTAACAAGCGAGACTATGGATGCTTTAAAAGGTATGGGGATGCATACCCCTACCGATATACAGCAACGAGCGATTCCAGAGATTCTTGAGAAAGAAAAAACACACATTTTAGCTCAAGCTAGAACTGGAACTGGAAAAACCTTAGCTTATTCGATTCCAATCGCTGAAAAGCTCGATCCTTCCTTACGTTCTGTTCAATCAGTTATCTTAGTGCCTACTAGAGAGCTATGCAAACAAGTTTATGGAGTAATTTCTGAATTAACTAAATATAGACGCTTGAAAGCTGTCGAAGTTTACGGTGGCGTTTCTATTAACAGGCAAATAAGCATAATTCGCTCTGGCGCTCAAATTGTAATTGCCACTCCTGGGAGACTCATCGACTTATACGAGAGAAGAGCCCTAAATTTTAAAAACGTAAAAATTGTAGTTTTAGACGAAGCAGATAGGATGTTGGATATGGGATTCCTTCCTGATGTTGAGTTTATCCTGTTTAAAGCAATGAAAGAAATTTTCCCAACGCTTCTACTATTTTCTGCTACAATGCTTAAAGAAATTAAAGATATAGCAGTTGATTTTAGTTGGGGACAAGAATTGTTGGAAATCAACGTTAGTCACGATAATCTTACGGTTACAAGCTGCAAGCAATATTACTATAAAGTGGCTAATTCCAAAGAAAAGTATAATAAATTTGTTAAAATTCTTATCAGAGAAAACCCAACATCTTGCATAATATTCGTTAATACAAAGAGGTGGGGAGCAAATCTAAAAAGGCGACTTATAAAAGATAAACGAATTAGGTTAAGACTTGATACATTACAAGGTGATATGACACAAAAACAAAGAGAAATAGTTATGAGGGACTTTAGAAGCAAAAAGATAAATTGCTTAATAGCTACAAATGTGGCAGCAAGAGGATTAGATATACCTCATGTAACACATATTTTCAATTATGATTTGCCAGAAGGGGATCCAGAAGTATATGTGCATAGAATCGGTAGGACAAGTCGCATGGAAGGAAAAGGGCGAGCTATTTCGCTAGTAGAAAGCGACCAAATGCCATTAATCCGTAAAATAGAACTTTTCATGGATAGAGATATAGAACAAATGTATCTGTCTCAACATGAAAGAAATGAAGATAGAAGTCAAAATAGATATAGTCAAAGATATGGTAGAGAGGAAAGGTTTGAAGAGACCGAAAAACATGAAGATGAGGTACCTGAAGCTATAGCTGATGTATCTGTGTATTCAAGAAAATAATCTTTTCTTTTCTTGATAATTTTTCTTTTTTTTCCATTTTGAGTTTAAACAGATATTCGTAATTGTACTTTTTGAATCCCATGCTATTATATTTACTAAAAAGAGAGAAATTTAACTCTTGGCTACCAAACTTTTTTTTATTAGTCACTCTTGGACTATAATAGACACTTCTAAAGGCGAGATAAAATGAAATTTAGTAATTTTTTCAGAAAGGATGCAGAAGAAGAAATCCATCAAAAAATGAGCCAACATTTATCGAAAATACAACTCGCAACACAATCATTGATTAAAGCAGTGGAAGTGTGGCGAGAGAGTGATGTAGCTAAGTTAGATTTTGAAACTGGAAATATTTCTGCTGAGGAACATGCAGCTGATCAAATTCTAGCTGATATTTGGTTGGAATTAACAAAGGGTAGTCTGAAATCTAAATTAAGGTCTAACATCTTAACATTTGTTAAACGCGCAGATGAGGTTGCTGGACATGCCAAAAGAGCGAGTAGTAATTTCTTAATATTGCATAAATTAAAACTTCCTGACCATATTTTTGAAGAAATCCATAAGGCTTGTGAATTAGTAGATATGTGTGCTAAAAAACTAATAGAGGCACTATCTATCTATAGGAAAGATATTAGACGAACAGTCGATTTAACTACAGAAATCAGTTTTATCGAACATCAAGTAGATGGATTATATTCCAAATTAAAGAACCACTATTTTGATTTCAGTGATTTAACAGATAATTTTGCCACTCTTGTCATATTTGATCATGCAATTCGGGAAATTGAGGGTGCTGCCAATGCAGCTGAAGATGCCTCCGATGCGCTACGTTCGATTGTAATTAGTGAAATTTAATATCTGAAGTAAAAAAATGAAGCCATGATATAACTGGAAGAATGAAAAGGAAAGTTAAAAGAGGTATTGTGATGGCAGATCTAATACTAATTATAATGGTGATTGCAGCGATTGTTCTTTCATTTGCTATAGGGACAAACGATGAAACCTTTGCTCCTGTTGTAGGAGTGAAACGTCTTTCAGTTAAAACCGCAGTAATATTAGGTGCGGTTGTCGCTGTTGTTGGTTCGTTTGTTCTTGCTCCAAACGTTAGTGATACATTAAACAATGATGTTTCAACACTTCGGATTTCTGCAGAACCTCTTCTCATATTCGCACTTTTCGCATCTATGGCTGTATGTCTGATTTTGGCATCAGTTTTTGGACTTCCTATTTCTTCAACAGAGGCTATGATTGGATCTATTATAGGACTTACACTAATAAGTTATGAAAAAATAATCTGGAGCTGGGATGGAATGGGTCACATTTTTTTCACTTGGATTTTTTCGCCCATTCTTGGATTTGTTAGCTCTTTATTCTTGATGAAGCTAACTCATAAAATTCTTTCAAAACGCATTAAAGGATTCAGAAATCTAGAAACCTCTAATGCAATTTCAGGGTCATTTCTACTAATAATGGTTGTTGTAGCAGGTTTTTCACGGGCAGGAAATGATATTAGCAATGCTATCGCACCAATTTACCCTTTGTTTCAAGAATCGGGTTCATCAATTTTCTATCAAAGACTTCCTATGTTAATTGGTGGAACAGGATTAGGATTAGGATTAATTATAATAGGATGGAGAGTGCTGAAAAACCTTGGAAATAATGTGGTTGAATTAACACCAGAATCAGCTCTTATAGTGCAAACAACTTCTGCAATAATTACTCTAGTTGCAACCATTCTAGGAATTCCTGTTTCCGGAACAATGATTTTGGTAGCAAGTTTCATAGGAGCTGGCTATGGAAGTAAAAAACCTGTGAATCTTAAGTCTGTTAGAGTAATCACGTTATTCATTTTCTTAACACCTATTTTCAGTGGTGTATGCGCTATCGGTTTTTATTACATCTTAAGGGGAGTGTTCACCTGATGTTCAACGAATTATTTGGGAGAAGAGCTATTGATAAAAAAATAGAGAAAAAATTAGTTAAATTATCTCTTATTCCCTCCAAGTATTTTGAAGCTCTCTATATTGAACGAAGCACAGATATACCAAGTCACTTATTAGATCTTTGTGAAAGCGAAGAAGGAGAGTTAAGAGGAGAACTGCTTGTTTTGCAAAAGCAAGGAATTGTTGATACTAAAATTGAGGTTGAAAAGTTTGGATTATTTGAAAGAATAATCGATGCTAATTCAGTGATGAAAGTGGTACGGTTACTAATGACAGAATACAAAGACCAAATACAAAAAGAAGTGTATAAAGAACTAGTTAAAATTTTAAAAAACGTTTCTGAGCTTGGGAGAGTAATGTATCAAACAGTTGATGGTCTATATAGAAACTATGATGAAGCAATAGCGAATGTTAGGGAATTAACAGTATCTAGCAAAAAGATAATCGCTAATCTTACCAAATTTAAGTTTTATAATGGAGAAGAGGTTGCAAAATTTGATTTAGAGGATCCAAAAGTGCAGATTGGAACAGCAATTAGAGAAAGTGTTCAATCAATGTTGACTGTAGGAGAAAAAATACTTTACATTATCGAAATATTTAGCTTCGACCATAGAGATATGCTTTGAATTGGATTCACTTACCTTTATATACAATACCTAGCCTCTGCACTCCGAGAACTTATGGAAAAGATAGATGCTTCGTTATATTATCAAGGATCTGAAATATGTAGAAGCAATTGAAACAAGATTTTCAAGTATAAATTGATTTATTCAGTTGTTTTTTTGTTTTTTTTTGTTTTTCAATTATTAATGGACCATTGTAGTATTCTGTTCCTGGACATCCCGTGCAATGTTCCTTTTTGTAAGAATCACAATCAGTACAATTAGCTTTACATGGTGTTTCATCTTCTTCAGAAAGAACTGGAAACTCAATCGGAAAAAAAGGTGGTTTTACTTCCTCGCCTAGGATTAAAATAAGGCGTTCACTAAACTGGATTTGTTCATTGTAAAAACAATGTCCTCTAGTTAAACTTTCAAGAATTGATCTATTTTCAGCATATGCCAGGATAAAAACATCGTAATTTCCAATTAACGAGCCAACTTGAATAACTCTGGGACAACAGCTGTATAAGTTTATTATTTTTGAATGATCTTCATCTCTCAAAGTTGAATATAAAATTAAAACAACTTCAAAACCTAGTTTTTTTACGTTCATTTCTGCTACAATGCGCAAATATTTCTGGTTATGCATCTCTGTTAATCTATTTTGAACAGTATTATGTGACGAGACACCAATTTCTTTTGCTAAATCAACTAAACTCATCCTGCCATCTCTCTGCAAAAGGGCTGCTAGGTATAAAGATATATTATCTAGAGGTAGATCAGAAGATCCCATATCAACACATAAAAATAAGATATATATATCAATTTCTTACTTTTGAGAAAATTCCAAATTTAAGTAAAAAAATTGTAGGGATTAGCTACAATTAAATCAATTTATTTTTTGTTTAGCTTTTCAAAGCCAAACCAATCAATAAGTGGTCTTCTGAGTTTTGGAACATAATTCACTATCAACAAATCCAAACTTAAATTCTTGATTCCAGGACTAAGAAGAATGATAAAGCCTAAAGCTGCCATTATCCAATTTAATGATAGGGTTGAAGGACCTGTCCATGCTGCAGCAAAGAAGAAGCTAATATTTAGGAAGATGCTCACAATAGCGCTTAGGTTGACAAATATACCTATTATCAACCCAATACCGATTAAGAGCTCTCCTATAGATACGAGCCAAGCAAAAACTGTAGCGTTTGGGATAAAAGTACTGTCGATTAGGTTGACAAACCAGGCATTAGGGTTACCACTAGCAAAGTAGCCTAAAGTTCCTGCCATTCCAGTGACATATTCCGGATCGATTATTTTTTCGAGTCCTGCTATAAACCATTCGACACCAATAATGAGTCTTAGGAAAACAAGCCAGACTGAAGTATCTTGACTCTTCCAAATATTTTTGATGAAATCTTTAACCAAATGTAATCACTAATCATGCAAGACAAAAGTATTTTTTAAACATTTAGCAAATAATTAGTTAATAATTGCCACATTGTCAACATAATAAATATATTACGACAAAACGGCATTTATTCGAACAAAGCTTATTAGTAGTCGTAACACTAATAACAAAAAAGAAAAGGAAGAAAAGGGGTTAATTTCTCCTTCTATAAATGACCACTAAACCAATGAAAAGAAGACTTACTATTGAAAATGACCAGTTGTATGGAGCATCGGTAGCAAGTGTTATACTTTCTGCAATGAAGTTGATAGTACGATCATCTATGTCTATAGAACCTTCTACTTCTGTTCTGTCATAATATGTGTATGTGTAAGCTAGATAGGATAAGAATCCTGTTTCTATATCAAATCTTGCTTCAGATGTTATTGTGATTGTTCTTTCATTCTTTTCCCAATCTAATGAATCTGTTAAATCATCTTCTTTTGTGTCGATAGTTGATTCCATTTTAATAATCCATGTTTTTGCATTTAGAGATGAAGATTGCTTATAAATTGAATGAGTATAGTCATAATAATTCACCGATATGTCTTCATCCTTCGATTCAGATGAAGATTGATAGAATGTGTTTTCCATCAGTTGAAAACTGTTGTATGTCCTTGTAACATTTGTATAAGTTGTAGGTTGGAGGAAGAAATGGCCAGACTAGATGAAAGTAACTATTTCAACATCATCAGTAGCTTTTGTCTTATATTCACCATTTAAGTAAAAGTCACACCAAGTTATTGACTGGTTTAATAGTTGAGTTGGGTCACCATTAGTTATGGCATTAATGTCTTGAGTAATATTAATTGAAAATATGTCTCCAATTTCTAAGGAATCATTTCCAAAGTCCAAGAAAGATAGACTTAGATAGGGTCCAGATGTAGATAATGTTGTTACTTCCCATGCATATGATGCGCCAGATTGTAACGTGGTTAGATATGATGTGCCCATTTGTCCTTGTACAAGTGTCATCGTCGAAAATATGCTTACAAAGAATAATCCAAGAACAATGGTTGATATCATGTTAAATTTTAAAGACTTCATTCTATTTTCTCCTATTATTTTAGAGCTTTCTCGTTTGCAGAGTAAGCATTAATATAATTAGTATGGATATAACTATAAATATCTTTGTTGTGGAGAATTGACTTTGTTTCATAGATCATTATTTTACAAGTGGTTTTGGACAAGATTTGATGAATTTGACTAACAGTGTGTAAATGTCAACTTTAATTGTTTAAATGTAAGTGTTAATATAGAAAAATGCTGATTAGTAATTGGTATATATGTTTAATAAAAACAAAATTTTACTGGTTGGGGTATTAACCATTTTGATAATGAGTTCCATATCCACATCATTCTTGGTTTCAGCAAAGAAAAACGATCCAGGTGTAAATGATAGAGAAGGGTCAACCTTTATTGAAACAGACTTTTTGTCTATGAAATTACATGAAGGAAAACCCGATATGATGTTCTGGTTAGTAAATAGTTCTGAAGGGAAAAAGATGCCTGTTTTTCATGTTTCCTTTACTCATATAGCTGAATTATTTGGTGATGATCTATTGGTACATAATATGGGTGAATTAAGCGGCGAAGCTTTCAATTTAGCCTCTTCATCTTTTGATTGGACACTTACTAAAGAAACACTCACAAATGAAGTTAGAGGAACTATTACATCAGATATTCTTGAAAATGGCGCAACAATTTCTTTTGTTTTCCACGTATATCTAGAAGATATATTGATTACAGAAGAAATAAATGAAACAAATACTATAATCACAACAACCTATCAGATTAAGTCTGTTTCCGAGATTAAGTTTGATATTATTGTTGACAATTGGACTTTTAGTCCTGAAGCTACAGGTTTAGTTTTTGCAGTTAAGATTCATGAACTGGCTTATAAACATAGGGTACAAGCAAGTGATGGGGTGAATGTTACTGAAGATGGTTACGAAAAACCAGCGAATGCTACTAAAAATGAGAATAAGCATGGTATAGAATTTTACGATGAGTCAGACGGAAGATCAAGCTACTTTACATGGGTACCAACAGCTCAAGTTTATGATACTGAAGATAGCATAGTTTCGGAAGTAAATGTAACTTCATCAATGAACAATGATGGTTTTGATGAAGACTTTGGAAAAGGCAAGAAATTCGGTAGGGATTTCATAAACTTATTCTTGTCCTATCCTAATTATGGTGATGGACTGAAAATGGTACATGATCCAACTATAGGAATAGATCAAGGTTTAAATCCTGTTGTTATTGTAGTAGCAGTAGCCGCTGGTATAACCTTAGTTGCACTAGTCGCTGTAGTAGTAAAAAGAAGATAACTTCTTTCTTCTTCCTTTTTTTACATCATTCTCTTCCATTTTTGTTAAATTTCAAATAAAAAAAGTGAATAGATAGAGCAATTTTTTTTACTCCAATTCGAGTAAAAAGTCTACAACTCTAAATATCATAGCTAATGGCGTTATTACAGCTACTACACCACATATTATTCCAACAACCAATACTACTGTAGAATTATTTACATAGGTGATACCGAAGTAAATTCCACCGAAAATTACTATCACTATCGCAAATTGGAATAAAATCTTCCATGTAGCAGTGTAAGCTTTGAAGAATCCCAATGGTTTAGCAATTCTATCGTTTCTAGATCCCGTGAAGAGGAATGCAGCTGCAAAACCCATGATAACAAGTACCGCAGCAACTCCAATTATGTACAAACCATAATGAAATTCTACATCCAAAATACTCATTGGATCATCCATTAAATCAGTCACAAAACCAGTAAAATCAAAGCCATCTTTCTGAGCTAAATAATAACCCAAATAGCCTAAACCACCAGCAATGATATTATATACAATTGACATGACAAGCAAGATAACTGATTGCTTGTAAGCATCAAAAACGTCCTCAATAAAGGAATCATCACCAGTTTTTGGAGTTTTTTCTTTTTTGTCTTTCTTAGGTGTCATATAGTCACCGAAATTTATGATATCTTGCTTGCATATAAACTCAACGTCATTTTATCATCTGGTGTCCACGAAATTGAAACTAATACCTCTGTAGCTATTACTTTTAATAATATGTATAAATTTTCCAAACTAGAATCAGCTTTTTCTGTCTTTAGTGCGAGCAATTCTACATATTGGGAATATACAATAGATTGGTATTTGGGGTGGGAAACAAACTATGTAACAAATACTTCAATGTACAATGTTAATCGCACTTTTTACATAGAAACCCCACTTGATTGGAATGATAATTATGCTTTGTTATACAATTATGCACTTGTAGATACTGGTTATAGGAACACAGATGGTTATCTGATTTGGGTTAGAGATGTAATAATACCCGGTTTTTGGATAATGGTTACTTCTAGTCCTAATTATGTTTACAATCTGAATCTTCAAAACGAGAATCAAGAAGAAACTAACACCTATTATCTAGGTTTTTGGGATTCTGATGAATCACCTGCTATAGGTTACCAAGGTTCAACATTAACAACAGAAGCTTTTGTGAGAGGGAAAAATGTTGAGACAGGGATTCCATTAATTGAACTAAGCGGTACAATGAATGTTACAGTGTTCAATCATACAGGTCAAATCATCTCTATTAACAATTCTTTACCTTCTAATTTAATTTACAATGATACAACATCCTATAGTATGGCTGGTTTGATAAATATAGGTGATGGAAGATATTTTGCAGATATCTCGTTTGACCCATCTGTTTATGGAACAGAGCAACCTGGTTATAGAACTGTCGTTGTATTCTGGCAAAATGGAACGGAAGTGGGGATTTTCGCAGAGACCATTATTGTAAAAGCGCAAACACATTTTCTAGGAGGAGTTGAAATACTTCCAGGAACAGGCGCTTATACTTTGAGTGGTGATGTGATAAGAATCGGTGGTGACAATCTAACTTTTGTGATATTGTTCATATCGGTAACAGAACCCTTTTTCACCTCTTATAGTCTGATTCCTGATGCTACTGTTAATTATAAAACTGACTGGATAGAGGGATTTTTGGAAATAGATCCAATTTTACTTTATCTTTTTTTTGGATCAATTGACATAAATATTGAACCTGGGGAATATATCTTTACTTTATTGACAAATAGTATTTTCTACATGAATTATGAGTTAGAGTTTACATTACACGTGTATCACAGAATCACTATGGAAGTAGAGTCGCTGGTATTATACTCACATTATGGAGAAGATGTCACAACGAGTTTCTATTTATTCAATTCAACTTTTGGAGAGAATAGTTCACTTTCTCCAGATAATTTGCTAATATATTTAGATGGAGAGTTGCTCGACGATCCATCTGATTACTCATATAAAATTAATTTAGGATATGTTAATTTAACAATTCATACATCTAGTTTGGAAAAAGATTTACTACCTGATAGTTATGAAATAATTGTAAAAGTTAATAAAACTGGATTTATTAGCGATTATTCTACCACTAGTGCGAATTTTGCTCTTTCTTGGAATGTTTTAATAGCTGGAATAACTGTTGATGTTCTCCCCTCAGCTTCTGAAATACCAAAAGGTAATAATGCTACAGTAGCATTTCGTTTATCTAACAGTTTTACTGGAGAACCAATAATTGGAGCTGATATTAACGTGTTCTTATCAGAACCAGATATTAATTATACAGTAGTTGATGAGGGAACAGGAATTTACTATATCGATATGTATAATTTAGAAACTTCAAATTCAACATTAGAAATCTCTGTTTCGTGCTCAAAGGATGGATATACATCTGTAAGTAATTTTCAAATTAAAATATTAGAGATTAAGTCCACTAATTATTTGTTGCTAGTTGTTTCAATAAGTTCAGCATTTACAGTTCTTCTTATTGTTATTCTAGCAATTCTCTATTATAGGCGTAAAAGAAGGCAGCGAGCTATAGAATTCGATGTACAATTGAAGAAAGTCGGAGAAATATATACTACAGTGGCTTCTCTTCAAAAAATCATCATGTCACTTACTGATTCAAGCCTTCCAATCCATGAATATAATATAAATTCAAAAATACAAGCTGATAGCGTTATTATCTCTGGTTTCTTAAAAGCTGGAGAAACGATGATAGAAGAGATAAGTGGAGAAACCATTATCGGTGAGAATGAGGATGTATTAGTTATACAGGCACTGAATTATAGACAATTTAAAGTCACCTCAATTATCGGAGTTCACTATACAATCTATTGTTTCACTACAAAACCCTTCTCAACTGAACTTTATCAAGGATTACGCGACTTCGGAGAGTGGTTCCAAGAAACCTTTAAAGAAAGAGCTATAGACTGGGATGGCGATAATACAATTTTCAGGGATCGGGGTGACGAAATCGAGTATAGACTATTTAAATATCTAAAATTATGGTTAGTACATTCACTTGTTCATGATAGTACAGCTGCAGAGATTGGTTTAAGAAAAGACACTTTGAGCAGACAAATAGTTGATTTGTTTATACTAAAAGAAAATGAAGGTGCAGAAGTAAAATTATCTGTTACAGAAATTATTGAACATTTTAGAAACAATTCTAAAGAAGAAGTCATTTTTCATCTTTTGAAGCAAGAAAATCTAGGTGTTCTTAAAGGTATTTCGTAACTATTTAGTTTAAAATCTATTAAAATATTTCTTCTTTATTTTTTGTACTTATATGTTTTAGAGGATAACTCTTCACTTTTTTCAATATTAACCATCCGGTTTATAGTATTAGAATATTGGTTTTATGATTCAATTTGGAAGAATTTGCTTAAAACTTCAGAGTTAGGCTGTAAAACAAGTGAATTTTAAAATTCCTTATTAAATAAGACTCCATGGTAAGTATAGGTGCAAAAAAATGGTTAAAAAAACATCTCAAAAACTGGAAAACGAACATGAACAAGAATACGGAAAACAATACAATAGTATTGAACGCTTAACTCAAGTAGTTAAACTACAATTACTAGGTGCAATTTAATAGGTGATAAAAATGGTCAAAAAAATATTTCAAAAACTGGAAAACGGATATGAACAAAAATATGGAAAACAATACTATAGTATTGAAATGCTAACAAATCTAGTCAGACTACAATTAGTAGGCGCAATAAAATAGGTGCAAAAAAATGTACATATCCACAGCTCAAAGATCAAATAAAAACGAAAAAACGGCAACTTACCAAAGTTCAAGAAAATTGAATCAAATAGAAATGCTCTCCAAAACTGTACGATTTCAGTTAATTGGTAATTAATCGACTCTGTTGAATACTAACAGAGTCAGCAACTGTTTTTAAAAAGAATTTATAGTAAAACATGCATTAGCCTGTGAATGCAAAAACATTATCTCTGTTGAATAATCCTTCTGGATCTAGTTTCTGTTTCACAGATCTCATTTGTTCTACGCCTTCTTTTCCGTACATTATTTCCAAATATTCATGCTTGATTTTTCCAATACCATGCTCAGCTGAGACGGAACCACCGTATTCAACAGCTTTCTTAGCGAATTTCTTGTAGAGTTGTTTTCCTAAATCTAGTTCTTCCATATTCTTTGGTAAAATGTTGACGTGGACATGGTTGTCACCTATATGTCCCCATATTGCGTATATCAAGGTAGTTTCCTTAAGTGTTTGATGATAGAATGTCATTATATCTTGTAGATGATTATCTGTTACTGACATATCTGTGCCTAGTTTGTGAAGATTAGGATAAGTTGCTTTTCTTTTTGATATTATGCTATTTACAATTTCAGGAACTGCATGTCTTATTTTTCTAAACTTATCGCGCTCATTATCATCTAGAGCACTCCATCCTGAGTCAACTGAGGTGTTAGACTCTGTTGCTATTTCGTCTAATTTTACAAAAATCTCCTCAAAAGTATCATCTGAAAATGGTATTTCAAAAAATGTTACTGCTGTCGTATCTTCAGGAATTGTGTCAATATTAGCGAGTTCTGGGTTGGTTTTTCGTCTAGATTTAAGTAAATTGAAAGCATTTTCATCTAAAAATTCTATGTATTCTACATCTAAATTTTCTATTGAACGTAATTTTTTCACAAAATTTATTGTATCCTCTTCTGTTTTAAAGAATAAAGCATTTGTTAGGACTTCAGGTTTTTCTATTAGCCACAAATCCACTTCCGTAATGATTCCTAATATCCCTTCAGAACCAATGAAAAGATCTATGAGATCCATGTCAGGTTTGGCATATAACCCTGCAGCGTTTTTTGCTTCTGGCATTTTATAAGTTGGAATATCAATTTCTATATTTTTTTCAGAAGATTTAATGATAAACTTGCTATCAACAGCTATGTATTGTCCTCTTTCTATATCAAGAACTTCTCCTGATTCAATAACAACGCGTAGATGTTTAACCCACGGACGCATAACCCCATATTTGAAAGATCTACCTCCAGAAGCATTAGCTGCGATGGAACCACCTACAGCTGCAGTCATTTCTGTGGGATCTACTGGGAAAATAAGGCCCCTTTCAACCTTTTTTATAGCCTGTACCCAATCCTCTTCGTCAAGATTATGCTCTTGTGAGAATCGTTTGTATTTTAGGATATCATCAAGTTCTTCTAAAGTTAATCCTGGTTGAATTCTAACAAAATATTTCTGAGTATCTTCATCATAACTTATTCCCTTTACTAGCTTCATATCATCGAATGAAAGAATAGCTCCTCCACATGTTGGAACTGCAGATCCGACGATTCCTGTTCTTGCACCAGAAATAGTTATTGGTGTTTTGTCTTCCTTCATTCTATTTACAATAGAAACAATATCCATTTCATTTTTGGGAAAGAATAACCACTCTGCATACCCCCCTGCAAGCTTGGATTCATCGATACAATAATCCTGGTGCGTTGATAGAATTGCTTCTTCTCCCTTAATTGCTCTAACATCTTCAAAAGGTGAATAATCTTCTTTCTGAGATATTATAATGTTGCCAACCATTTAAATTCACTTTCTAACTGCAAATCATCTTGCTTTTGTATTTGACTTTTTTCAACCTTAAAATAGCGAATTTATAAGTTCACTCTTTTTTCAAATATAGGATGTCTTTTAGAAAAAAAGAAAATATAGGACGAAATGGTAAATTAGTTTTCTTTGGGTTCTAATCGTTCGTAACCGTATTTCTCACGCATATCATCCCAATGTTCATTGACTCTTCGGATAACATCATCATCAATAATATGTACGTTAGGTTTATATTCACGTTTTTGAGATTCAGCGTAAGCAATCATATCATCCTTATATTTCTCCCAACCATCAATATTCAAATCTTTGTAAATTCTTTCCATATTGATTACAGGGTCTTTGATGAACTCTTCATATTTAACATGAACAATATGGTCTTCTGGAATTAAGTGCAAGTCTTTTTCGTGGTATTCATACAGCAATTTGTAGTTGTCTAGAATATCTTGCTTCATTTTTTCTTTGTCCCAAGTTTGTAGCGTGTATATTGCGAATACTTCATCAAAGAATTTAACTGTGCTTGGGTAGACTTTGTATGGATTGCGATAAGTATGAATAAATTTTGCATTTGGAAACATTTCTAAGATATCAGGTATACGATAGCTATTTGTGGGATTTTTTAGAAATAATTGTTTACTTTTGTGCCCTAAAGTGAGCATCTGAACCATGTAATAATAAGATTTCTTCCATTTCTTTCGATGTTTAGGCATTCCTTCAAAAGTTAAAAAACTTGAATATAAGTCAAAATTGCGTGGAAAAATGAAACCTGTATAATACCCATACCTTGTAACTCCACTTAAAATATATTCTTCCTCCGTAGGTTCGTCTGCCCCCATAATCACGTTATCCATAGGTCTAACATCTGGCATTGACGCTTCAAGAATCCATCTAGCAAACTTTGGAAAAGCTAAATAGAAAGGAGAAGTATATCCTTCTATGTTTGAGACATAACCCTTAGACTTATCATAAGCCATTAAAGTCATCAAGTAAGTAGTCCCTGTTCTATAGTGACCAATAATAAAGATTGGATCTTCTTTAATCTCTGTATCCTTTATTTTGGAGTGAAACCTTATTTTTTGTATCAACGCTAAAGGTGAAATAACTAGTGCTAATCCAATTGCATACCAAAATCGTAAATAGTATTTGGGGTGAATTCTAAACTTATTGTCCCAAAGAACTCGAAAAATATTTAGAAGAGAGTAACCAGCGAGTGGCTCTTCTTTTACAATTAACCATGTTTTATCATGTCCCATAATCACAACTTCCAAAAATTGTCTATAATCATCTCTTTCAGTTTGTTAAAAGAAATAAAGAGGGTATATATATGCTTTTGACTGCAACGAAAAGACTTGACATCAAAATCAGGAAAAACTTCTTTATTACTAATTTTGCGCTAATTTTCAGTTTCTTTATTGTTTAAACTTTCTATCAATTTTCCGTAATCCTCAACCTTTCTTTCTTCACTAGTTTCTTGAAGAACCAGAACATATTCCAAACATCCTCTTGCGCGTTCTCTTCGTTGTATCATGTCATCAATGTTAGTGGTGATATCAAGATGAATAACCACATCAGCTGCATCTAAATTAAGTCCTCTTCCTCCAACAGGGGTGAAAATTAATATTTCAGCATTTCCTTCTTCAAACTCTTTGAGAGTTATTCTTCTCAGGTCTTCTGGAGTTTTACCTGAAAGATATCTAACATTGGGAAAGTTTAGCTTTCTCAATAGTCTGTATATTTGTTCTCCAAGAGCAAGATATCTAGTAAAAAGTAAAATTTGTGCTCCTCTAATTAAGTGATCATGAATAATTTCAACTGCAGTGTACACTTTAGGTTGGATAAAAGCTCTAGTAATTGTTTCTGAAGGTTTGTCATAGAGTGGAAGATCAATTCTATAAGATATCATCTCTCTACTTGCTTCAATAACGTCTTTGAATAATTCTTTGTTTTCTTCAACTTCTATATATTTAAGAAACTCATTTGGAGTTGATTCAAGTAAAAGTAACCGCGAGTGTGCAAACTTAAACAATCTGAAGAAAGCATTGATTAATTCATCTTTGGTTTCTTTATCTTTAATCTGAAACCTTCCCACTCTTGCAGGATATTCATTTTTAGCTGTCTGCAACCTCTCTACAATCCCTCCATAAGAGAGTTTAATTATCTCAAGACGCGAAAGTTTAGAATCCAGAAGTTTTTGGATAGTTTCAACTGGTTTACTTAATAATGATGATAATAAATGATCAATTTTGATATAATCTTCTCTTTTAATTTGGTGCATTTTTGTAATAGTTTCATAGGGTGAAAGGTCTAGACGTTGCATCATATGGGTGTTTTCATCTAACATTTTCTTAATAGCTTTAGCTTTTTGCTTATCTCTTGTTCCTGTCATAGCTAAGATAGGAAACATATTCCCTTGTTTTCTTATTTGAAATAGTGTTTCAAAATATTTGCTTAATCGAAAACCAGTCATATCTCTTGCAAGGAGGTCGGTTGCTTCATCAATTACACACAAATCTATAGATTTGAGAATATCCTCTTTCAATTTACTTCGCATTTCAAACCGATCTTTCATTATTGTTGTAATAGGAGCAAAAATAAC
>JAUVXQ010000001.1 GCA_030603505.1 Candidatus Heimdallarchaeota archaeon
TTTCACCAACTTTTGTTACCCAACCGACTTCGGGAACAAATCCCTCAAAGTGCGTACTTTCAAGTGTTAAGAATTTTTCAGGAATTAATAGAGGAAAGTACATGTTTTTGTGTCCCGTTTTTCGGAATTTTCTATTAAGGACGTTTTTCATCCTATCCCATATCTCATAACCATTCGCCATAAGAACGTTCGAACCTTTAACCTCTGTTCGTGTATCAACGATCTGTGCGCGACGAACAATATCTAGATACCAAGCCATAAAATTCTCTTCTTTGTTTTTAGAAAATACTGACATCTAATTTCACCTTTCTTAGTATTGTATAAATCAAAAGTTTTGAGTTTTTGGTGCAAATATTCCTTCTCTCACGTAAAGAACAGTTAATTATAAGTATTTGTCGGAACATAGTCACCTTTCATTGTCCTCAAATCTTCTTCCTAGAAAGCATATAAAAATTCTTTGTTACTCTTGATTTTGAAATTTCAAGCGTTTATCTATGAGTTTTCTAATCTAGTTTTGAAAAGTTCAGTAAGATGTAATTTTAGGAATAACACTTATTTGTTCATCTATTAAGAATAATGTATGAAACTATTATTTATCATACTAGATGGTGTAGGTGACCGTCCTTTGTTAGAACTTGATGGAAAAACACCCTTAGAATATGCTAATACCCCTAATTTGGATGTTCTAGCAAAGCAAGGCCTAACTGGTATTATGGATGTTATATCACCTGGTGTTACTCCTGGGAGTGATACTGCTCATTTAGCACTCTTTGGTGTAGACCCTTTCAAATACTATACAGGTAGAGGACCTTTTGAAGCCGCTGGTGTTGGTTTACAAATCAAAGAAGGTGATGTAGCTTTCAGAGTTAATTTTGCTACTCTAGAAAATGGTATTATTATTGATCGACGAGCTGGAAGGATAAAAGAACGTACATATGACCTTGTTGAATCACTCAAAGGTATGGAGTTTGAGGGTGTCGAAGTTATCATAGCTGATGGTACTGAACATAGGGCTGCAACAATTTTAAGAGGTGAGGGATTATCGGACAAAGTTAAAGGGAACGATCCTAAGATAGAAGGAAAGGAACCTTATGCGTTTAAAGCATTAGATAATAGTCCAGAAAGTCAAAAAACAGTTAGAGTCTTAAACGCTTTTACAAATAAAGCACACGATATTTTGCAACAATCTGAAATTAACAAAGAGCGAGAAGAAAAAGGGTTGGTACCTGCTAATTATTTATTAATTAGAGGTGCAGGAAAGGTTCCTAAGCTGCCGAATTTTGAAAAAGAATATGGATTAAAGACAGTATGTGTTGCAGGTGGTGGATTATACAAAGGCGTTGCTCGAATGTTAGGAATGGATATTATTGAAAAACCAGAACTAACAGGTGGTGTTGACACTAACCTTCAAATAAAGTTTGAAACCGCTTATGAAATGCTAAAAAACTATAGTTTTGTTTTTGCACATGTAAAAGGTACAGATAATTTAGGTCATGATGGTAATGCAAAAGGAAAGGCTGAATTTATTGAAAAGATAGACAAAGAGTTATCCCGTTTCCTACCTGAAAATTATAAAGATAAACTAGTTATCGCAGTTTGTGGTGACCATAGCACTCCCTGTAGTTTTAAAGACCATTCAGCTGATCCCGTGCCTGTTATGATCACTTCCTCTGATTGTCTTAAAGATGAGGTGCAAAGCTTCGGTGAAAGAGCTTGTTATAAAGGTGGATTGGGGAGAATTTTAGGAAAAAATCTAATGGGTATCCTACTTAATGAACTTCACTTAGTTGAAAAGTTTGGTGCTTAGATGTAATACTCAACGAAATAGGTGTAATTTATGCAAAATGGAAACAAAAGTATCAATGAAAATAAAAAAGGTTTGTTTCCTTATCTTTTATTATTCATAGCTATAATAGCTGTTTCTTTCGCTGCGCCTATTGTTTCAGTACTTCAATCATCAGAATTTGGGTATAATGTACCATCTGAAGTTATAGCAATGTATAGAACATTGTTTGCTGGGGTCATAGCCTTGATGTTTGCGCTATCTAGAGGAGAAATAAAATGGATTGTTAAACCTACCACAGTTAAAAGATTACATTGGATAATAATTTCAGGAATATTATTAGCAATACATTTCGCAACATGGTTTTTATCATTAGAATATGTTTCTGTTGCTATTTCAACAACTCTAGTAGATACAGTTCCTATTTTTATGGCAATGTTTGGTTTTGTTTTCTTTAGAGAAAAAATCAATAGGTTTGGTATTATAGGGATTATCTTCGCATTTATTGGAGGTGTATTATTGGCTTTTGCTACAACAGATGACACATCACAAGGTAATCCGGTATTGGGAATATTTTTTGCTCTTATTGGAGCGTTAACTGTAACCTTCTATTTTCTAATCGGTAAAAAAATCCTTCAAAATTCTCCTCTATGGCCATATTTTGGTTTGGTCAATTTAATTTCTGGTATAAGTTTACTAATTTACAATTTAATAAGAGGTTATGATTTATTCGAATATACAGCTATTGCTTTTGTTTTCATTCTGTTAATGGCTATTGGTCCTTCTTTAATCGGACACGCAACTTATAATTATTCTCTTAGACGATTACCTGCTTATTTAGTTGGTACAGTAATAGTAGCGGAACCTGTAGGAGCTACGATTTTGGGAATAGTAATTCTAAGTGAGATTCCTCGACCCATTACTGTTCTTTATATGTTTATCATCTTACTAGGAATTGCGATTACGTCTATTTCCCAAACAACTTCGAGTTTTAAGAAAATAAAACTGGAAGACAAGAAAGTAACTGTCAATAAAAAGTAAATAGAAGCTGGTATTGTTCGGTATTTCTACTTTATTCTATTTTCATTCAATAAATCTTCAAGTTTGTTCATAGCTTCTTCTATCTTTTCTAGTGTTGGTAAGTACACCATTCTAAATCCATTTTCTCCAAAAGGTCCAAATCCTGATCCAAAAACAGTTAATACATGTTTTTTCCTTAAGAAATCGAAAACAAATTCTTTATCACTTTTCCAAGTAAATAGTTCTAAATCTAGAACTGGGAATATATAGAAAGCAGCTTCTGGTTTGTAGACGGAGATTCCTTCCATATTTTTCAGTCGATTATACATTAAATCTCTGCGTTCTTTGAGTGTTTTTATTGTTTCTGGCAAATATGTATTTTGATTTGCTTTAAGTGCCTCTGTCCCAGCTTTTTGTAAGGGTGTTGAAGCACACAAACGCAATCGAGTTAATTTGTTCAATCCATTCCATGGATCGGCGATTTTGTTATCGGGATCTTGAAGATAAGCATATCCAAGGCGCCAACCTGGAGCCAAGAAAACTTTACTGAAACCATTGTAAGTTATTACAGGGACATCTTTTGCAATAGTGGCTGTTGCAGTGTGTTTCAGTCCTTCATCTAATAACAATTCATCATAAGTTTCATCAGATATTATACAAGCATCATATTCACCAACAATATCTATTATATCTTTGATTACTTTTTCCGGATAAACAGAACCCGTTGGGTTGTTTGGAGTGTTCAAAATGACCATTTTTGTTTTCTCATTCATTAGTGATCTTATATGGTCAGAATCAGGATAGAAGCAGTCATCTACAACAGTTTTGTAATATTGAGGATCCACGTCAAAGATTGTTGCGTTTCCTGAATAGCTTGGGTAATGAATTCCTGGGATTAATACTTGATCTCCAGGGTTGGTGAAAGACATGAAGGTCATTTGTATTCCTTCAGAAACTCCAGCTGTCACTACTACTTTATCAGCAGTAACTCCGACTTTGTGCTTGTGATTTTCATAAGATGCTATTGCTTCTCGAAATTCTAGTATACCTTGAGAGTCAGAATAAAAATTATAATTCTCATCCTCAGCATATTTAAGAGGATCTGTAAGTAATTTTGGGGTTTTAAAATGGTATTTTATCGGGTCACCTATATTTAACTTGATTAACTTGTGACCTTGCGCTTCAACTTCTGCAGCAACTGTAAGAACATCTCTGATTGCATACTGGAAATTTGCTGTACGATTTGAAATTTTCATAGTCATAATCTCTTTGATTTCTATATTAACATATAGCACACTAAAATAAAACTAATGGTGTGACATTATTTGAGTTCTCCAGATTCTGAGAAAAATCATCATTATTCTGTAGATATTACATTAATACATAAATTAGCTTAGCTTTCCAGATACAATAAAGGTGAGCCCTCTGCCGGTAGTGACTAGTTGTAGTTCTTGTGTAAGTCCTGCTCATTATTACTGTAAATCGTGTAAGCGTAAATTGTGTCTTAAACATGTAGTAATAACTAATACTGTTTATCATTGTGACGAATGTGATAAGGATGTTTTCGAATCTACCTGTTCAACCTGTAAGAGTGAAACTATTTATGCAAAAAATGAAACTGTGTATAGATGTGACTGGTGTAAATCTTCAGATGTTGTAGATGGCTTACTATATCACCAAGAAATGCCACATTTGATATTCACAGCTATTGATAAACTTAATAAAAAAATGGCTCATGTTTGGGGGTTAACTCAGCGTTATCATGATTTAGTAGAAACCACTTTTATAGTGAGACAATCAAAAATAATGCTGTTTCCACACATAGAAAATAATTTAGTTCTCTTAGATGGTAAAATATCAATATTCATTGATAATATTATAAAATTTGAAAATAACACTTTTTCAATGCTTGATGAAAGACTTAATACAATCGGCTTCTTAAGACACTCAAATTTAGACAACTTGGAAAGAGCAGAAGAAATTCTATCATTGCTTGAAGGAAGACACGTTTTACTGGAAAGGATTCTTGAAACTAACTCGAATGAGATGGAGGACGATTTCTATTCTTTGAATCAAAAAATAGCTTATGTTAAACATCAATTTAACTTACTAGAGAAAATACAATCTTATTTACCTGAAGTTGAAGGAGAACAGATGATTTCTATCATTCCTAGATTGTGGATAAGGAAAAATGGAAATCTTCCTAAAAAGTACTTAGTGGTTTTAACAAATAAGAGTATATATCTCGTTCGTGAAAAAGGATTAATAGATGTAAGATTAAAATTAAGAGAAACTATAAGCCTCTTATACTTGGTTAGCAAGAAATATTCCTATAAA
This sequence comes from Candidatus Heimdallarchaeota archaeon, assembly GCA_030603505.1. Next base: position 5,141 of record JAUVXQ010000001.1, read on the forward strand.
CTATTCATTGGGAAGACTTTAATGATAAAAACAAGTAACGATTCTTATCTTTTATTTGGTAGTAATGAAAGCTTATACCAATTTCAATTCTATTTCAAAATAATAGATGAATATGTTGAGTATGCTATTAAGAAAACTTCTATAATTGAAGACATACAACAGAGATCTTTAACTATCAATGAATTGAAAAACAATATACAAAAACATATAATAATTCTCAAGAAAAAAGTTTTGAACAAACGTGAAATTAAAAGGGAATTTTACTGGCGAGAAGGGTTAGATTTCACCCTGGATAAGCTTTTAGATAAGCTCTTTTCAGTCGAAAGGAAAATGCAAACATATCGTGATTCAATAAAATCTGGGTATCCAAGTACTAAAGGTTATGATGGGTTGATGAACAAATTAAAACGGGAGTATAATAAAATTAAGAATAACATTGAAGAAGTTAGAGCAAAAGCTGATAAATTCGATACTCGCTATGAAGAGGATTTGTATTAGCAAAATAAATGATAAAAGAATAAAAAAAAGTTTGGTTATATTTCTTATTGCTCCCAGACTCTTAAGTATTTTGGCATTTCTTCGAATTTTATGATGGGAAGGGTAAACCATTTAGGATCTGTTGCATCTTCAGAAAATTCTAGCTTTTCGGATGGTGAAGTTTGATACCTAAGAAACGAATTAGTAGGTTCTTCAGCTTCTTCTACCCAAACAACAAAAGGCAGAGCATTAAGTTCGTAATAACCTAAAGTTGTATTTATGAGGAAGTAAATGGATCTACCACCATCAATATAGTAGCCTAGGTAACCACCAGATCTTTCTCCAGGTCGGGCAGTAGAAATAAGTAGTTTAACTAAATCTTTTAAGGATCCCAATTTCATTGAAGCAGGGGATTTCATTGGAAGTTCTTCTTTATTCATTTTAATCACTTAAACAAAAAGAAAGAGTTTTTTAGTTACTCAATTAGAGGACCATAAGAATAGCTGCTAATAGACCATAGATAGCTACAGCTTCAATAAGCACTACAAACAAGAAAACTTTACCAAAGAGCTCTGGATTCTCGACAATGGCTCCTATAGCTGCACTACCTGCCATACCCATTCCTATTGAAGCTCCAAGACCAGCTATAGATACTGCAATACCAGCTCCTATATATTTAAGTCCAGAAGTGTCTGTAACAGTATCATTATCCTCTTGTGCGAATACAGTAGTAGCAGTAAAGGTTATAATACCCATAACACCAAGAATTAGAAAAGTTCTGAATACCATTCTCTTATTCAATAACATACATTTTTCACCTAGTTTTACTTGATTTTAAATTCAAGGTTATAATAGTTTTTCCGTTTATACGTTTTGGATATTTCTTGTTTGAATGAATTTCGGAATAGTAACATTATTAATTTAGCAATAAAAGGAGAGGAATGATATAATAAAAAACAGGATTCATTACGAAAAGATAATTATATTAAGCACCAAAGCTTAAATAGAATAAATCAACAAATATTCACGGTGAATCGAAATTGTTCCGAAATTTTATGGGTTGGCTTCTAGGTACATCAAAGTCGAGTAGAGACCACATTGTTAACCTTCGTTTAACCGTTAGAAGGTTAGAAAGAGCGCAAAGAAAACTAGAGCGCGATGAATCCAAGATGCAACTAAAAATGAAACAATCTATTCAAAGGGGAGACATAGAAGGAGCACGTTTATTTGCAACGGACATCGTTCGTAGTAGGAAATGGGAGTTAGGATATCAAAAATTAGTTTCGAGAATAAATGGTTTGATTTTTAAATTAGAGCGCGCAGATTCAGCTGCTAGTATGGCTGAAGAAATGCATGGTGTAGCAGATGCTTTGCGTTCAGCAAATGCTCAATTACAAATTCCTGATTTAGACAGAGTCATACAAGATATGGAAGCGTCAATTGATGGAATTGAAGAGAGTACTGGAACATTAGAGGACGGAATAGACGATTTATTGGTCTCTGACACAGATCCTGTAGAAGTAGATAGATTAATAGAACAAACTGCAGTAGAACTGGGTGTATCAACTCAAGCAGGATTACCAACTGTTGGTGTTGTAGAGACTGATGATTTAGAAGCTGAAATCCAAAAATTAAGAAAGAAAGAAGAATAAAAGGTGAAATGTCGTGGGACTAAAAAATTGGTTATTTGGAGAAAGTAGAAAAGAAGATTCTGGAGCTCTTGCCACTCTAAAAGCTCAAATAAATAAATATGAACATGAAGGTCGCAATCTTGAAAGACAAGCTGATGAACAGAAAGTTCTTGCTTCTAAAATGCTCCAAGCAGGTAATAAGTCCGGTGCTAGACAAGCTCTTAAGCGTAGGACAGTTTATACCAAGCGTTTAAACACCGTTCATAATATGCTTATGAATCTTCAAGCTCAAATGGATAGTATTCAAACTGCCAAATCTACGGTTGATACTGTTAAAGCTATGGAAATAGGTACGAAAATTGTTGACCAACAATTTACCGAAATATCACCAGAGAAGGCTGAAAAAGTAATGGACAAGGTTATTACGCAGCGTGATAAGCTAGAAATGATGACTGAAACGTTGACAGATTCTACACTTTCCGATGGAATTTTAGGCATTGAAGATGATAATGCAATTGATGAACAATTAGCACAACTTGAAGCAGAAATGGAACTAGGAACTACAACATCCCTTCCTGATCTTTCTGGTCTTCCTGCTACTCCTTCAGGAGCTGCTAAGGAGGAAGAAGATACTTCAGAGCTAGAAGCAGAACTTGAGGGTTTGCGTAAAAAAGTGTCTGATTCTGACGAAAAATAGCTTCTCCCTTCTCTTTTCTTTTTACTTAGTTATATGAGAGAAACAGAAGTATTATATTTATAATCTATAAATGAAATAATAGTAAATAGTATAGAAATTGACTAATCGGTGGTTGTAACTTCAATTGTCAGCTCAAGGCTTAATTGATCATGCGAGAGAATTTGCTGTAAAAGCATATAATTTTGATAAAGAGAAGAATTATAGTGAAGCAATTCCACACTATTTAGATGCAGCTGAAGCATTAATGAAAGCTATAAGATTCGAACGTAATCCCCAAGTAGCTCGTACTTTAAGGAAAAAAGCTGAAATGTATATAGCGCGTGCTCAAGAACTGCAAGAACTTATCACGAAACGAAAGGAAAGAAAAACTAAAGTTTCAGACGATGAAGGTGATAAAATAGAGGGAGCTTTACAAGATATTATTGTAGTTGAAAAACCTTCTGTGACTTTGAATGAAATAGCAGGATTGAAAACTGCTAAACAAACTCTACGGGAAGCTATAGTCTTACCTTTAATGAGACCTGATCTCTTTTCAGGGGCACGCCGTCCTTGGAAAGGAATTTTACTTTTTGGTCCTCCTGGGTGTGGTAAGACTCTTTTAGCAAAAGCTACAGCAGCAGAAGTAGAAGCAACATTTTTCAATGTTAGTGCAGCATCCATAATTTCGAAATGGTTAGGTGAATCAGAAAAACTAGTACAAACATTATTTAAACTAGCAAAAGAAAAACAACCCAGTATTATATTCATTGATGAAGTAGACGCTTTAGCAGGAGCTCGTGGTGGAGAACACGACGCGATGAGACGAGTAAAAACTGAACTCTTAACATCAATGGATGGTTTGTCAAGTTCTGAAAGTGATAGAATTGTTACTGTTGGTGCTACAAATATCCCTGAATCTATAGACGGCGCATTTAGAAGAAGGTTTGAAAGAAGAATCTATGTTCCACTTCCAGATGAAGAAGCAAGAGATGCAATCTTTAATTTGAACTCTAAAGGCGTGGAACTTGAAGATGACGTCAATTTTTCAATTTTAGCTGAAATAACCGAAGGATACTCTGGGGCAGACATTGCTATGATTTGTAGAGATGCTATTATGACACCCATCAGAGAATTAGATCTTTCTGGAGCAATTACTGACCCAGAAATTAAAGCTAGATCAGTAACGCAAAAAGATTTTCTTGAATCACTTGAAACTATAAATCCATCCGTGAGCGAAGATGAAATTAAAAAATATGATGATTGGTTTGAGGAATTTGGAAGCGCTTAAATTTGGGTGAAAAATGATGTCTACTCTAGAAAAAAAACCAAAAGAAGATGATTTCTCAAGTATAGATTTAGATAAATTAAAACAAGAAAAGACTATTTCTGAGGAAAAACTAAAACTAATAGAAGCAAGTATTAAAGGGTTGAAAGTATCTAAAAATGAATTACAAGCTACTCTTCCAAAAGAAAAAGAAGTTAATATGCTTGAAATACCTGAAGATCAACGTACTGTTCTAATAATGGAGTTTGAAGACAATCTTCCTGAATGGGTTAATAAACCTTGGATGTACGTAACTCCCAAAAAAAGCACACCTCAAATAGAATCGTGGCTTAATAGCTGGTCAGCTGTGATTCTTGATTATTCAAGGATCCTAATTATACATATAGTGAACGTAAATGATTTACGAAATGCTTATCCCTTCAAGAATCAAAAAATCAACAAAACACTCTCAATAGATCAAGTTAAGGATATTATTGACTATTTAGAAGTGTCTGGCTTTTCTGATTGGATTCAAGATAAAGAAGGATTCTTTGCTAAGCTTTTTGCCCTTTTTCTAGGTAAACCTTTAACGAAGAAATTACGCGCAAAAATAGTTTGGAGAACAAATGAAGAATTTGCAGATGACCTTCTTAAGTTTATGATTGAAACAGGGCGTGTTATTGAAGTTCATTCTTTATATGATTTAACAACTTACAATCAAGCTTGGTCCTCTCTTCCCGCAGATGAATTGAGAGATATTTGCAATCAACTAGTGGAAAGAGGAAGTGTAAAATGGTTGAATAAGGAGAGAACTATTGTACAATTTGAAGCGGAAAAAGTATTTTAAGAGATATAAGGGGAAAAAGGAGCGTTGATTCAACTTCCCAATCCTGGGAACCAATACTTTGTTCCTTCTGCGTAATCTACATCGACACGAGATATGTTACGTTCATCAAAGAATTCCAAACAACGAGTAATACGTTGTTCTGTCCATCCTGTTTTCATTAATAATTCTTCTTTTGTTACATAACCATTTCTTGAAGCATAATTTAAGATTAAATCATGATCAGTACTAAATTCAACAGGTGTAAATTCTACTATTTTTACTCCTGATTCTAAAACTTTGTAGGGTGAAATCAGCTTTGTGTTAATTAATTTGTCAAGAGCTCTTAACATATCATCAATAGAAACTAACTTTCCAGGTCTAGATTTATTGAGTTTTGTAAACAACTCGCTAATTGCCATAATTCCTCCATTTTCTTGATTCAATTTTTGACCCAGATTAAGGACTTCATTTGCCAGAATATCATAAAATCCTCCTCCTGTTAAACGGTCTTTGAAAGTTGGGGCCTCTTTCCATTCAAATCTCCCTATTTCTGTAGGCAATCCTAACTCATTTCTTAAACCTGATAGTTTCTCATAATATTCCTTATCTTTTTGAATTTCATTACCATATCTTTTTTCAAACTTTTTCAGTTGTTTCTTTACATTTTTAACATTATCAATCATCTGCGCTAATTCTTTTATTACTAGTTCGGCTTCTTTCACTTGAAAAGCAGATTTGATTTTGATTTTTTTCTCAATATCGCGTAGACCCAATTCAATCTCCAAGTAGTGTATATATGGTAGAGTTATTTATAGTTAGCTAATTTGAAACAAAAGAAGAATCTTCTAATATTTATATAAATCTCGAAAATCAACATATCACACTAGTTGAACTAATTCTTTTAGCCAATTTTCAATTTTGTTGATTAAATTATATGCTTCCTTTTTTGGAATAAATGAAGCTAGTTTGCTTTCATATTTCCTATATAATGCTGTGTTTGTCTTTTCGATGTCGTTTATTAGCTCGTTTCTCCTTCCAACAAGTTTTACTATTTGATGCTTAACTTCCTCAACTTCCTCTAAAATGTATCCTACATCTATTTTAATCTCAATCATGTTTATTAGTTCGAATAGAGTTTTTCTAATATTCACAAATAACGTATCTAATGATTTCTGTCGAGCCACAGAATTCACCTGTTTATTGTCGATTTAACATATAATGTAAGGCGCGATAAGAAGAGAAATTTTCTCATTATTCTTACAATTCCTTTAATAATCTTCGAAAATCATTAAGCCATCTAGATGTTTGAAATTCTAGTTGCTCACAATCTTTTTCACTAATTACTTCACTAGGTTTGTATTTTGAAATAACATCTTTCCAGTTTTTCATATCTTCAAGAGCCCAGTAATCTTTAGGTGTAGATGGAAAATTATTAAGTATGTGTATCATTTCTTCGATATCAGCTAAAAGAAGTTCTGCTTTTGCTATTGATCTTAATCTAGTCAGATCTATGAGCTCTATTGCTGCTGAAACGAAATCTGCGGTCTTTGAAGGTAGTTTTTTCAAAGAATCAAATGGTATAGTAATAGCTTCTTTTGTTTCTATACCTTCTGCCATCCTCAAATGACTTATCCCTTTTGGACATCTTTCATCTAACTTTTCTTGTTTAATAAAATGTTCAAGTTTGAATCCTATTTTTTCTAGTTTAATTCGAGTTTTGAAAATATTTCTAATTAAGGAACGTAGTTGTTTCCTGTAGGGTATTGATTCTATTTCGTTATTTTCGTAATTTAGAGCTAAATTATCAAGTGTGATAATTGAAGCATATAATTCTGCTTCTAAATCAAGTTTATTACTCATTTTTTCATCCATCCTGCTACCTGAGCTTGTCTGTATGAAACTAAGTTTCTTTTCAGCTTTATAACTTTCTCTAGAATATTTCTTAGATAATTTAAGAAAGTCTATAGCTGATAAGTCTCCGTCCTCAAATTTCTCTTCCAAGTTTTCCAAAGTTTCCTGAACTGCGTACACTTCAGATTTCAAAACATCTTTTTGTGATATTTCAACCTCAGATTTACCTCTTTGAATAGCTACGCCTTGTTTTTCAAGTAATCTTGTTCTTTCTTTTTCAATTTCTTTCGAAATATTCTCAATTTGTTTTTGATATTCTAGGATATCTTCTTCTATAGCTGTTTTCTCGACATTTTGCTGCTTTTTTGTATCGACTTGAGGTGATAAGGAAACTTGTCTTATTTGAGCTGTAGGTATTCTAGCAATCGGCAAAATCGCTTTTCGTCTCTCTGTTCTTTGCTTTCTTTTTTTAGTTTTGTATGGTCTTGCAGGAACGCGAATAAACAACTGTTTAATATCTCTTATTACTTGATAAACATGAATACTTTGATCCCATTGAGCTAAAATGCGCAAACTTAAAGAGTCATCATCTTCCATATTGGGATGATTAACTCTAGGTGTGATTAAAACAAGAGGTTGTTGAGTAGGGAAATCTAAGGGAATTTTGATATCTGCAAAAATTGGAATTGAAGTACCTGAAACAGTACCTACTTCACCCTTCCAATGTCTTAAATTGTCATTAACTGGCTCAAATCCACTTTCATTATCATAGATTAATTGCATTTCAGTTGCAAGAAGGAAGTCTTCTGTAATTTTTGCCACCTATTTTTGTATCTCTATGTATTCTTTGCAATCAAAGTTTAAAAAACATTGCATTTAGAAAGAGAAAAACTTAATCTTTAAGCGTAAGTAATATTTTAATTGGTTTAGCTAGATTTTTGTCTAAAATAAATATACGGGCGTTGTTTTTCAGTTTTGCCTCTTCAATAGTTTTTTCATGTTCTAGTATTTTCCCTTTAAATAATAGATCTGGTTTAGCTAACCCATAAGTCAGTGCTAATCGAACAATAAGATCTCTTATTTTCTCTCCATGTGTCGCAATGAATTTTACTTGTTCAAGGCGATAAAGTTCTCCACAAGCTGGACATTCTGGATTTTGTGCAAGTTCTAGTTGGGTAAACACATTACTAAGTCCATCATAAAACACATAATTTTGTAAAGGTTGACCAATTCCAAGAATTATTTTCATAGCTTCTTGAGACATAAAACCACCAATTATAGATGATAATGTCGCAACAGCAGGAAGCAAAGCTTCTTCTTCCTCTTCTCTCTCTGCTTTCCTTTCATCACCAAATGGAGTACAAGCTTGAGCTAGTTCCTCTTGGGACACTAGTGGTTGACACTCAAAACAAGCTGTTTTGAAAGGAAAAATAACTTGAGCATCTCCCAAAAAAGCAAACATTCCTCCTAAAATCAGCGGTTTTTTGACTCTTAGTGCCATAGAATTAATCCAACGGCGTCCTAGGAATGTATCTAGACAAGCAATTATCACATTAGCTTTCTCATAAATTGAACTGGGAACTTTCTCCATTTTTTTGTTAAAATATTTAATGGTTACTTCTGGATTCAATTCTTTCAGTCTTTCAGCTGCAACTTTTGACTTAGGCTTTCCGATATCTTCATCCCGAAAGAGCAGTTGTCGGTTAAGGTTTGAAAGTTCTATTGAATCAAAATCTATTATTGTAATATTCTTTACACCTGAAGAAGCTAAAATTGTACCTACATAGGAACCAATTGCACCTATACCGACTAAAACAACAGAACACTTATCTAATTTTGATTGATCCCATCCAGGTATCAACGATTGTCGTGAGTAGCGACTGTCCTCTTCCATCGATTTAAAGACACGAAAGAAAGTTAAAATAGTTTCTGTTACTAAAACAGTTATTGAAGGATTTTTGCCAAGCCTGAAAATATACCTATTCTTCTAAAATTTTATAATTTAGAAAATTGGAAATTTAACTACAACAATAAAAAACAAAATAGTTAAACTCTGCTCAATATCCTCCTTTTGTTCGAGCAATCATATAACATTTATCTCCGTCCATGAGACCACAAGCTTTGAGAGTTTCTGCATCATCAAGTTGTTTCCCATGAAATACTAAAAGAACTGTATTAGCAGGAATTTTTTTCGTTCGAGCTACTTCACGCTTTAATTGAGCAACAGTAGCATGTGAGTCCATAACAACTTCAATTGATCCTCCACCGATGGCTGTAACTACGGATATTTTCATTCTAACTTCACCTTTTGGTTCATCTTGAATATATCAATCATCGCATTTAAATGTTGGTAAATAAACTAGCATTCTTTATTCAAAAGTGTTGAAATTAGAGTTCTTTTTGAATGCTTTTTTTTTCTCCTTTTCTTTTGATTGTTACAGTAGAAGGAATATTATCTATTTTTCTTTCTAATTTTTTAATACCTAACCTTGATATTTGCCTTCCTTCCATATAACCAATCTTTACAAGATAAAGAACATTGATAAAAATTGTTTCTGCTGTTTCTTTCTTATTTTGAGTGTCGTATAAAACTTTCCAGTATTCATAAGCTTCGGAGGTTAGGAAATAGTTCATGACATTTATTTTATCCTCTTCTGTTACGCTTTTTGGAGCTTCTTCAGCTTCTTTCAGAATTTCCATCCCTTCTTGTCTTAGCTGAGCTATTCTCATGAGCTCTTTTGCCTTTCTTTCTTTGATTCTTTTTAATTCATCATCCATTGTCATTGTATTACTTCCTAACTTTTTAAGGGTATTTTTTAATTACATGGAATAATCAAAATAATTAGAGATGAATGAAAAACTATAAGGAGAAAGAACAGCTATTTGTTGTTTAAAGGTAAATACTGATCAACTGGGGAAAAGCGGCTCAGAACATTGAATTTCTCAGCATATTTGACTCCACAAGCCATACCATCATTTCTTCTTCTTACATAAAGCCAATCAGATGTTGTCCAACCATAAAATTCAGAATAGAGATCGAATGCTTTTTCTATTTTTTCATATTGATTTGATACATCGATGTAACAAGTTCTTAATGGAGAATTACGTTCGTAATACATGAACATAGGTAACTGGAAAGATGGTCGGTGGGGTGAAAAAGGAGATGTTAAACGAGGAATTCGTGCAAATGTCATCCCATCATAGAGAAGTTGAGTTGTTCCACGATGATCAGGATGTGTACTATTTTGTCCCCATGCAATGATAGCATCTGGTTTTATATCCGCAATAACTTTAGCCATTTCAAGAGCATTTTCTCGGGATGGAATAACTGAAGTATCGCCATACCCTAGAAATTTGATTTCACAATCTATAATTTCTCCTACTATTTTTCCTTGTTCCTCTCTAGTTTTTTTAATTTCAGAAAAACTCATGCTTTCAAAAAATGAGGCCATTTCGCCAGAAGTTGTAAAGCTAAGAACAACTCTGTCACCTTTTTCTGCGTGTTTTAATAATGTTCCAATACATCCAAGTTCGTCATCTGGATGTGCAAAACATGCAAAAATTGTCTTCTCACTATCAGTCATTTTGATATCAATTCTGTGTATTTTAAATAGTTATTAATTTTTGCTTCTTTCAACAACTTGGTAAATTTTTTAATTTGTCTATCCTTGTTAGGTTTTAATAGGAAAAACCGGATGAATTAGTGGACTAGATTGTTTAAATAGCAGTTGAGGACTCATTATTCCTCTTGATAAAGAACAAAAACCTAATAACGTTTTGAACCAAAAGATTATCATAGTTGAAAACAGTCAAATGTGAGGACTACCATATGTATGAAGAACCCAGAAAACAAAAATTCGCTCGGATTATTGAAGTACCGATTCCGATTGAATATTGGGACATGCTAGAAGACCTTATTGTTGAATATGGTAACCCCGAAGATGCCATTTTAGAAGCTATAAAATCGCATCATAAAGAACGATGGGGAACATTTGAGGAAATAAGCGTTAAACCTTCATTCAGTTCCCAGATTTTTAGGAGAAAAAGTCATCAGATTAGTACACCCATAACTAGTGGAAAGATTTCCAAAATTACTGAAAATGGTAAAAAGTTTGAACAAAGAACACAAAAAGATATAGCTAAATTTGATGAGTTATTAGATAAATTGAAGGTTTTTATTGAAGAAACAAAAGAGAAAGGTTCAGAAGCTAAAATCATTTCAGTTGTAGAAGAAGACAAAGAGAAAAAAGAATCTTTATCAGAAGAAGAGGGAGTAAGAGATGCCAAGTTCGACCAAGTTCTTGAAAAATTAGATGGACTAATATCGATTGATGACTTGAAAAATGAAATAACATCACTAAAATCTATAGTAAGCAAATTAGGAACCACAAGCGTAAGAACCAGAGGAAAATATTCTGATAGAAGAGCTGATCTCTCTTCCTTAGATTTAACAATAAATGAAACAGTTGATAAAGGTCTCTTAGCACCTCCAGAGCGTCCAGCACTAGATGATGTGTTAGATAGTGTACTACTTTTTGATGATAGTGATTTAGATGAAGAAGAGGAAAATAAAAAAAACAAATAGAGTTTTTTATTTTTCCATAACAAGTAAACCTGCTAGTTTTGTGAAAGCATCTTCTACCTGTTCTCCTGTTAAAGCACTAGTTTTTATAAAATCAAAACCTTTAATATGGGTATTCATTTTTTGACATTCATCATCTGAAACAGCAATTTTATTCTGCAAATCGTTTTTATTACCAATCAAAAGAATATGTGTTTCTTTTCCACAATTATCAATAAATTCTTGATTCCATTTTTTAACATTTTTTAGGGTAGAATCACGTGTTAAATCGAATACTAATAGAGCTGCTTTTGCCCCTCTATAAAACGTGTGTCTGATAAATCTAAAGCGCTCTTGACCTGCAAGGTCCCATATTGAGAGAGCAACTATTGTCCCATTCTTCAAGGTGACGAATCGCTCACTAGGTTCCATACCAATGGTCATCAAATAAGACTCAGCAAATTTATCATGGACAAACTTTTGAACTAAAGATGTCTTCCCTACTGCAGCATCACCCAATAGCAAAATTTTGAAATTATAATCAGGTTGGATTCTACTCATTTTTCTCAACTAGTAAAGATTTTTCTATTTCCTCTAAATTTACTTTAAGACTTTTTAAATAGAATTTCTCGAAATTCCCTTGCGATCGATTTATTGTTGAAAGTGAGATACATAAATCAAGGATTAGGTCATAATTCTCCTTCTCATTTTTTTCAGGAATATATTTTTGAAGTTGGGCTAAAGTTTTTTTAGTTTTATTTGCTACACTTTTTTTATCAACTTTTCCTGATTCAAAAGCCGCGAATATTGTTTTCATCCAAGTGATAATAGTGTGCAAATTTGATATGTTTGACATAGGCTCTATGTGTGTCATTACGAATTTAATAATATATTAAAACTTAATATATCTTTGCATTTTGTTCAGGTAAGAATGTGTAATTTAGACTTCATTTAGGTAACATTCTTCATAGTAAAAATTGAAAAATAAATTGAAAAAGAATAATAAGGGAAAAAAACTCCCCTCTCCGTCCCAATAAAAAACTCTAATTAAAACTTAATTATGCTGATTGTGTTACTTTTTCTTTATCCTTGAGGAATTCGAAAGTATTTCGTAATTCAGGAGCAAGATAATAATAAACACTGCGCATATCACTAAGATTAGACATTTTCTTGAGGATACCTTTCTCTAGCAGCCTTCTTATTCCGTATCTTATAGTTCTTTCTGGTTGTTTGACGGAAGCCAGGATATCTTTTTGCGTCATAGCACCTATCTTATCTAAGACTTTGATTATATCTTCTCCGCCTCTTGGCAATTTTCTTCTTTTCATGTTATTCACCCTTTTCATTCAGGTTATTCGATTATTCTTTGTAAGCGTTATAAACTGATGATTCTTGATTGCGGTTCTGTTCGATACTTATGTCTTTATAAATTTTTGCTTCTTCCAATAGCACTCGCTTACGCTCTTTTATAGTATTTTAAACATAGAAATAATGGAAAACCACTTTCCACCTATTTTTAAGCCTAACTACCTTTGTTTTGTACATTATATATTGTTATTTAGATATTTATACCTTTTCCTTTTCTCTTGTTTAACTTCTTGAATGGAAAAAATTATCTCCAAACTAGAAAATTCTACTTATACGTTAAATTTAAAACACTTGTAGCTTTCCCTAGTTTGTGACCAACTTCAGAAAACGAGAACTTCTTCTCTTTTATGGAACAGCCTATATGATAATAGCTCTTTTAGAAACTTTATTGTTTACAATTATTCATGGAAGCTGGACTTTTAGAAGTATAGCGATAAATTTCAGCATCTGGGGTTTAATATGGCTCATTAGCATGTTCGCTTACCCTGTTTTCTTCATTGATGCTCAAGCAGAAAAATTAGCTTTGTCTCCGTATCTAAGCCTAATAGGATATGCAATAATCGTTGTAATGTTCATTGTGACATACTTACTCCACAAAAGGGTAGTAGAAAGACGTGCAGGGAAAAAACTTTCTTTTTCTAGAATATTAGATCTATATTTTCCTCTTTCTAGAAAAAATTAACCTTTTCGTGGTCTAAACCAAAGTTTAATTTAACACTAATTTTTGTTTATTAAACGTGTTACTTAAGATTGGTTTTATTGTTAATCCAATAGCTGGATTAGGTGGGAAAAAAGCGTGGAAAGGTACAGATTCTTTTGATTCTGCTTGGGATTTTTTTGAGAAAGGTGAAAGCCATGCTTTTGAAAGAGTGAAAACAGCTTTATCTTCTTTATCTTCCTCTCTTCCTCTCACTTTTTATATCTGTGCTGATCCAATGGGAGAAGAACTTCTATCCTCTCTGCCTTTTGAAAAACATCTTGAATATACTCCATTAAAGTCTATTACTACTGCTCAAGATACTAAAAATGCTTGTGTTGCCTTCATTCAAAAAAAAGTTGATTTAATCGTTTTTGTAGGTGGTGATGGTACCGCAAGAGACGTTGCATCAATTATAAGCGATAAAATACCCATCCTTGGAATCCCTTCAGGAGTTAAAATGTTCAGTGGTTGCTTCTTATATCGTCCATCAGACTTTGGTGATATAATAGAAGCAATGGTTAAAGAGGATGTAGACTTTGCCCCAGAAGATATAATGGACGTTGATGAGAAACTGTTTAGAGAAAACAAAGTCTATGCAACTCTTTTTAGTCAATCGATAGTTCCTCAGAAACCTGGGTTAATACAAGGAGGAAAAGTTTCTTCATCGAGTGATTCAATGGATAGTTTCTTTTCAATGGGTTTAGAACTAGAAGAGGTGTATAAAATCAATGAAGGAATAGTTCTTTTAGGCACTGGAAGTACTATTTTCCACGTAATGAAAGGGTTGGATCTAGAAAAAACTCTACTGGGAGTCGATGTATTAACAGAGGGTAAGTTGACTCACAAGGATGTAGATGAGAACCTACTTTATGAGATTGTAAAAGGACAAGATGTTAAAATTATATTGACTCCAATAGGGGGAACAGGTTTTATTTTTGGTAGAGGTAATCAACAAATAAGTGCGCGTATTCTAAATAATATCAAGTCTTTGCAAATTATCATAATTTCTACTGAAACGAAACTAGAAACTATTGACGCTTTGCAATTGGATTTAAATGAACAGGTGAATATCTCTGACATAAAAAATGGTTTTGTAAAGGTATTAGTGGGATTTCATCAATATAAACTAAAGAAAATCGTCTTGACAACTGTTTAAATTACAATTATAGGTCAACTTTTCTAGAATTCTTTTATGAGCAGCATTTTAAGATTATGAACATCATCATCGTATTCTCTCTTAATTAATTCAATTGACTTTTTGAATTCCATATTCTTTATCTTATCTTTGAATTCTTCAGCTTTTTCAGCTACTTCGGTTTTGTATTCGTTAATATTCTCTTCACTAGGTATTTCTTTTTGAATTAACACGAATAACATTAGTGCCTTCTCAATAAGTATAACCAGAGGGAAACAAGCTTCATATACAGAAAGTCGTAATTCTTCAGCGATGCACTGTTTTAATGATCTTGCAATATCTGGAAGTATTACAGGGTCTAGAACCAATTGTTTACTTTGTTTGTTTGTAAAGTAGTCTAGAAGCTGCAGAATCTTTGTCTTCAATTCGGGAGTAAACTCCTGAAATTCTTTTGGTTTAAGATTTAACATGTTTTTTTCATCATATGCAACAGTCAACTTTTCTTCTTCTACAATCTCTTCTTTTACTTCTTCAATACTCTCTGATTGAGCTTCTAGTACTTTTTCTACAATTTCTGGTTCAATTTCTTCAATTATTGCTCGAACTGGTTTTTTAGTGAGGTGGTAGATTTTTCTTAAATCTAGAAATATTGATTTTGCTCTAAAAGACAGAGTATGAGCTTCACCAGGTTCATAAATGTATTTTCCCTCTCTTTGGATAACTGCTTGGAAGGTACCTTCTTCCCATATTGGAAATGTTAGGGTATACAAACCTTGCCCAGATTGCTCTTCAAACTCAAAAAGCTTGGCTTGGGATATGTCTGATTTTAGATTATTATTAGTTCCTATTAGAAGTAATCTATCCGTTTCGTTACTTTCTCCTGCATAAGAAACTGAAAACTCAACATGGTCCGCTTCATTCACCTTAAACGAAGATAAATACAAAGTAAATTCCTCAGAGTCTGAGCTATTCATTATACATTCCTTAGACTATAACCAAAAAAGGTTTTCGGAAAAGACGCGCTAGAAAATGAAAAGAAAAATATTTGTAATTATTCTAGGTTGTTTTAAAAAATTCTTTAAGAGTTTGAGTTATGTATTGAATTTTCTCGTCTGTTAAAGTAGAAACCATTGGAATTTCAAAATGGTTACGGGCAGTGTATTCAGAATTGGGACAAGAAACCTTACTATAATCAGGATAATTGATAACTCTGGACATATGCCAAGTAGACAAATCCTTGTAGCAGTCTTGTTCATAGGATACGGTTTCATATATAGTTCTTGAACTAACACCCTTTGATTTAAGATATTCAATGACTTCTTTTGGTTTCTTTTTTTCATTTAAGAGTACTGGCGCCATTATGTAATCGGAGTGTTGGTGTCCTGGTAAGATTTTTTGTATGCGTAAATCCTCAATTTCACCAAGAAGATTCCTATAGAGTTTGCCGTTCCTATGTCTTCTAGACATTATTTCATTAGCTCTATCAATTTGAACACAAAGAATAGAGGCAGCTATATCTGTTATACGATAATTATAGCCAATACGGTAATGCGAATACCCTCCTGCTGGGTTTCGACCATGATTTTTAATGCTTTTTAATTTTTCATAAATAGTTTCATCATTACAGATAACTGCTCCACCTTCACCAGATACTAAATTTTTTGTTCCATAAAACGAAAAACATCCTAAATCTCCAAAGTTCCCCATATGTTTTCCATCAATCCTTGCATCGTGAGCTTGAGCACAATCTTCGATAATTTTAAGATCATAATCTTCAGCTATATCTTGTATTGCTTTCATGTCACAAGGGTTACCAAAAATATGTACTGGCATTATAGCTTTTGTTTTGTTAGTAATTTTCTCTTCAAGTTTTTCAGGATCAATATTGTACGTTTCTGGATCAATGTCTGCAAAAATTGGTATTGCACCATTGAAGAAAATAACATTTGAGGACGCAATAAACGTAAAAGGAGTTGTTATTACCTCATCCTTAGGGCCTATATCTAAAGCTGTTATAGCCATATGTAATGAACATGTTCCATTTACAGCTGTTACAACATGTTTTGCCCCAGTAAATTCTGAAAATTTCTCCTCAAAAACTCGAGCAAATTTCCCTTCAGCTAAGAAACGGCTTTTTACAACTTCAATAACCGCTTCTACTTCTTTTTCTCTAATATTAACATCTACAACAGGAATCATATTAACTATATTTGAGTTAAATTAAGTCCTTTTAAAATTTTTGTTTAAACAGTGTGTTTATTTGAAAATATGACGAATTTTATAAATTAAATTGCCAAAAGAAAGACGTCTAAGTGATTTATGAAGCTCGACTTCTCTAGTTTTACTATCGATAATTGCCCATTTACCTTCAACTAGTGCTCCTGGATTCAACAGAAACTGATTGTTTTTGTACTCATAATTCTGTGATTCATGAACATGTCCGGCAAAAACATAATTATAATGCATTTTTGAAATATGCTCTCTAATAAGCTCACTCCCACAATGTGTGGATTGTTTTGGCATGTAATCTAAATTGGAATCTTTTGGAGGTTCATGGAACAACCCAAATAGGATATGATTATCCTTCGTTTCAAGATCTTTAATTTTTATTTCCAATTTGGAAAGATCTTCTCTGATGTCATCCTTCTTCTTTTCTCCTGGTGTTTGAAATGGTATTCTGTAATTTGCAGGCGAACAAAAACCATAACCTGCTACAGCCCAATTATCATATTCAACAACTGAATTACCAATATAGAAAATGGAATTTGACTTTTCATCCGCTAATAGTTTTAGATGTTCTCTAACTCCTTTAGTATCGCTATTTCCATGAGTAAGAAAAACTGGAATGTTCACTTCTAATAAGATCTCAAATATTTTTTCAGCAGTTTTTATTTGAAATTCTGTAAATTGATGAAGATATTGTCCATAAACCAGTTCAATATATTTTTCCCTTGAGATTCTTCCACTCTTAATAAGGGACTTGAGAATCAAAGAATAGGATATTGTCCCCGCAATGTCTCCTGTGATAAAAAGAGCTTGGCACTGCATAATTTGTCTCTTTATTCTTTTTAAGTCGCTTACACATCCGTGTAAGTCCCCTATTATGGCGAATCTCACTATTAATCACCGAGAAGTTTCTCTGACTCTTCTTCTGCTAATTGAATAAATTTTGTACTCTCTATGTTCTCAGCAATCCATTCAACTTCTTGATCATAGTATCTATCTTCTTCAAGGTGAGGAATGGTGTTCTGAATATGTGAGTATATTTTTTCTAATGATTTAGAAATAACTCTATCTCCTCTATACTCTAAAGCTTGGTATGCTGTATAAATTTCAATTGCTGTCATTTGAACAACATTCTTGGCTATCTGGTAAGCTTTTTTACTTGCAGTGAAACCCATCGAAACATGATCTTCTTGATTAGCTGATACAGAAGCATTATCAATTGAAGCTGGAGATGCAAGAACTTTGTTTTCAGCAGAAATAGCTGCATCAGCATATTGTATCATCATTAATCCAGAGTTTAGACCAGGTTTTTTCATCAAGAAGGAGGGAAGTCCAGATATTGATGAATCTAATAGAATACTTACTCTTCTTTCAGAGATGTTCCCTAACTCAGTCATGGCTATGCCCAAGTAATCCATAGCAAGCCCTATAGGTTCTCCATGAAAATTCCCCCCAGAAGCTACTGTTGAAGTTTCTATGTCAATCAGAGGATTATCTGTTGTTGAATTGATTTCAATTTCAACTAGATTCTTACAATGCTCAACTGCATCTAAAATAGCTCCATGAACTTGTGGAGAACACCTTATTGAGTAAGGATCTTGAATTCTTTTTGGTTGTTTAATGAGTAAATCGCTTCCTTTAAGAACATCAAGAATTGCTTGAGCAAATCTTATTTGCCCTTTATGAGGGCGTAGATTCATAATAAATGCTGAGAAGGCATTGATGTTACCTTCAAATGCTTCTAAAGTTAAACCAATTGAGATAACTGAATTTCTCAAAATATTTAAAGAATCAAAAACAGTGTGTGCAGCAAAAGAAGTAAGTACATGAGTTCCGTTAATTAGAGATATTCCTTCCTTAGCGTGTAATTCAATAGGAGACAAATTAAGCATTGAAAGAATTTCAGAACCTTTGAATATCTCATTTTCCAATCTTGCTTCTCCTTCGCCTATGAGAATTCTTGCTATATATGCAAGAGGTACAAGATCTCCGCTAGCTCCTAAAGAGCCTATACTAGGAACCAGCGGTATGACTTTCTTATTGATTAACTTCTTAAGCATTTCAGCTGTTTCAATTCGAATGCCACTTCCTCCAGTACAAAAGGAATTAAGCATTATAACCATAGCACCTAAGACGATTTCATCAGGGAGATAAGGACCAAAACCAATACTATGAGATTTAATAAGATTCTTTTGAAGGGTCTCTCTTTCAGAGGGAGATATAACAGTATTGGCAAGTTTTCCAAAACCTGTCGAAACACCATAAATGATTTCATTATCCTCAAGTTTCTCTTCAATAATTCTTCTTCCTTTTTCAATTTTTATTATGCCTTCCTCATTGATTTTGACTTTTTTTCCAAAACGTGTAATTTCAAGTAAATCATTAATAGTTAAGGAATCTCCATCTAAAACTGTAACTTCCTGGCGCATGGCTATCTAATATTTCTTGAGGCTGTAATATTTATTCATTATGCTACCTACCATTAAGAAAACTCTGATGATTGCACAACTATTTTCTTTAGTTTATTCAGATACTTGGACAAAAATTTTTAAACAGAGTGCCTAAAGATTTCTCAAAATCAAATTGAGGAATTAGAATATGACCTATGTGATTACTGGTTCAGGATTAAAAATTGAAGACATTGTTAAAGTTGCACGTTACAACGAAAAAGTAGAATTGCATCCAGACGCAATAGAAAGAATGAAAAAATGTCGAGCAATGCTGGAAGAGAAGATTGAAGCAAAAGAGATAATGTACGGAGTCAATACCGGCATAGGGGAGTTCTCTGAGGTTGTTCTCTCTGATGAAGAAGTTGGTTTATTTCAGAAATATTTAATTTATAACCATGCTGCTGGTATAGGAGACCCTGCACCTTTAGAATATGTCCGTGGTGCAATGTTGGGACGAATTAATGTTTTAGCTCATGGTAATTCTGGAAACCGACCTATTATCACTGATACCCTTGTTGAAATGTTAAATAAAGACTTAACTCCCTTCGTCTGCCAGAAAGGATCTGTTGGCGCATCTGGTGATTTAGCCCCAATGTCACAAATTGCTTTATTATTAATGGGTGAAGGAAAAGCCTACTACAAAGGGGAATTGCTTGATGGTAAAGAAGCTATGGATAAAGCAGGCATCAAAGTCCCTGGTCTAAAGGCAAGAGATGGATTAGCAGCGATTAATGGTTCTAACCTTCTTACTGCTATGAGTGCTATCTTTTTGTATGATGCTATGCGATTCATGAAACAAGCTGAAATCGCATGTGCTATGTCGATAGAAGCATTAATGGGAAATATGAAACCTTACACTCCAATGTTACATGAAATTCGCGGTTTCCCAGGAGCAGTACGTTGCGCAAAATCGTTATCCCAACTTTTCAAAGGTGGAGATTTATACGAAGCAAGACTAAAAGTTAAAGTTCAAGATGCTTATTCTATGCGTTCTGCACCTCAAGTACTAGGAGCAGCACATGACGCTTTGGACTGGGCTCGAACACAAGTTGAAATTGAATTAAATGGAGTAGGGGATAATCCTGTCTTCTTTCCTGATGAAAAAATTACTTTAACAGGAGCTAATTTCCAAGGATCACCTGTCTGCTTGCCAATGGATATGGCTGGTGCAGCCATCACAATGGTTTGTGTAATGTCCGAACGTAGAATGAATAGATTAAACCACCCAGCTTTAAGTGTAGGATTACCTCCATTCTTATCAAAAGGAGCCGGTTTAATGTCAGGTTTAATGTTAAGCCAATATACTGCTGATATGCAAATAGTAGAGATGAGAATTTTATCCATGCCTGCGAGTATTCAATCTATTCCAGCAGCAGCAGATCAAGAAGATTTTGTATCCAT
This sequence comes from Candidatus Heimdallarchaeota archaeon, assembly GCA_030603505.1. Next base: position 25,707 of record JAUVXQ010000001.1, read on the forward strand.
GGGGATGAATACTGCTATTAAGAACTTCCAAATAATGGATAATGCATACGGAGTATTAGGTATTGAACTAATGGCTGCAGCTCAGGCATTAGACTTTAGAGAGTTCCAATTTGGCAAAGGTGTCACTAAAGCTAAAGAAGTTATTCGAAGACACGTTGAATTCTTAGATATTGACAGACCACTTTATGATGACCATACAAATATGAAAGCTTTAGTCAAATCTTGCGAAATCCTTGAAGAAGTTGAAAAAGAAATCGGAAACCTAGGCTAAATTTGATAAGGTAATAAAATCGAATAGAAATGTGTACGTTGAAATTACTCATTTCTTCTTCCTCTTTTTAGACAAGAATACTAAACTGTAACTAACTTTAATTGTTCAAACGATGTTAGAACCAGCTATTATGTCAATTAATGAAAAATGGAACTAGTTTTTATTTTCAAAGATTGAAGTAAACTTTAAAAACAATGTTTTAACCTAAACATTGAGATTTATGCTGAACGCCAAAAAAGAAGGCATAATCATTTGTGATATTGCAGAATTATTTTTAGGACCAATTCATAAATATGAACCTGTTTATGCTAATGAAAAACCAGACGCTCTTGTAATAAAAAATGGAAAGATTGAAGCTATTGGTGAAACTACAAGGATTTTTTCTGATTATTCTAGAAATGATTATGATATAATTAATTGTAATAGTAGAAAAATTGTATGCTCTGGTTTTGTTGATTCTCATACTCATCTTGTTTTTGCAGGAAATCGATCACATGAATTATCTATGAAAATTAAGGGCAAATCATATTTAGAAATAGCTAAAGCTGGTGGTGGTATAAACTATACAGTTAAAGAAACACGTAATGCTTCAGAAGAAGAACTTTCGAGACTTGCAATTCAAAGGTTAGATCAAATGCTGTTGCATGGCACAACAACGATCGAAGCGAAAACTGGATATGGTTTAACTCCTGAATCAGAAATGAAATTACTAAAAGTGACTAATGAATTAAACAATAAACACCCCATCGATATTATTCCCACATTTTTGGGATGTCACATAAAACCGGAAGATTTCACTGGAAATAACTGGGATTATGTTGAAATAATGATACAACTCCTACCAGAGATTAAAAGATTGAATTTGGCTAATTTTGTTGACATATGGGTAGATTATGGAGCTTTCAGTATTGAGGAATCGACAGCTTTTCTTACAGCTGCTAAAGAAAATGGTTTTGATTTACGTATTCACGCTGATGAAATGGAAAATGTTGGAGCTGCAATAATGGCAGCAAGCATGGGAGCTGTTTCAGCTGACCACTTGTTAAAAGCTGAAGCTATCTCTGCAAATGCAATGGCAGATGCAGATGTTGTTGCGAATTTATTACCAGGCACTCCTTTTGTATTAATGTCTAACAAGTATGCTAACTTCCCTATGTTCAGGGATGCTGGAGTTACAGTTGCTTTATCAACTGACTTCAACCCTAATTGTTATATTCTAAATATGCAAACAGTGATAGCTCTAGGTAGCTTTATGATGAAAATGTTGCCAAAAGAAGCACTAAAAGCTGCTACTTATGGTGGGGCTAAATCTCTGAAAATCGAAAAAGCGGTTGGTTCGCTAGATCTTGGGATGAATGCTGATATTACTGTTCTTGATGTCCCTTCTATTGATTCTCTCGTTTACCAATTTGATCGAAACCACGTAAGTGATGTTATTAAAAATGGTAACATAGTCGTTAAGGACAAAGAAATTGTGAAAAATACTGCCTAAACTAAAAGTATTTTTCAATATACCTTTTTTCAGATATAAAATGCTAAAATAACTGAAATCGTGAGTAGTATTATAAAGGAAATCATGTGGAAAATTGTAAGAGCTAATGCTGGTATCAATTTGATTGGTTTATTGTAATTTCTAAATAGAATAATAACAGCTTTAATTATTAATGGTGTTACAATTAGTGTCAAAAGACTCAATAATGGTAAAACACCTTTAGCGATCAAAACGACAAGTGAGATGTAAATCCCCAGTATAATTAGTAAATAGACGTATCTAGAAGCACTTCTACCCATTAAAACTACCCAATTATTTTTACCAACTTCTTTATCTGCTTCATAATCTGGAAATTGATTGATATGTAAAATAGAAACCACAAGTAATCCTATAGGAATAGAAACATAAACTGATATCCATGAAAAATCTGATGTTTGAACATAAAATGACCCGATAACTAGCAATGGTCCGAAGCCAATAAACAAAAATATTTCTCCTACCCCTCGATAAGCAAATTTTACAGGCCCAACTACATAAAAGAAAGCGATGATTACACCAGCTATTCCAATATACAAAATTATATTGTTATCTAAGCTGAAATTTAAGTATAATCCAATTCCACTGCCAATTATTAAGAAAACTATTCCACTAATGAAAACTTGAGATCTAGAAAAAAGACCACCTTGAATTGTCCCTCTTCCTCCTGAGAATGGTGTAACATATCGATTAATGGAATCGGTTTCAACATCAAAGGCATCATTAATTAAATTAGTACCTGCATGGATACACGTGATTCCTAATAATGTTAGGACAAAAAATAACCAGTTAAAGCTTCCTGAGACATATAATGCAAACATAGAACCAAAAATAACTGGTAATGTAGAAGCAATAAGAAATTGAGCTGCTGTGGCTTTTAACCATAGTTTAATGCTAGATTTGAAAGTAATTGATAGTTCTTTTAAGAAAGAAGGCTGATTCTCAGGAAAAATTTGTGTGTAATTATCTTTGGGGTAGGATATCTCCATAGGTGATATCTCAACAATCTTAATACTGGAGCTGGTTTGATGAGAAATATCCTCCTTTTTTGATAAGTCTTCTATAATTTCACTTTTGATTTTATCTTTTTTAACTATACTAGTATACGCTTTAATGTTAATAATATCATCATTTGCTCCTATAGAGACAAGCGTTTTTGGATTGAAAAGAATTTGTTGAACAAGTTTAGATTTTTCATTTTCAGCTACATATAATTTTATCCCATCAGATACATAATTACACGTTTGGAGATTTTGATTATTATGACAACAAGAAATGATTCTTAACTTCTTGTTATTAAAAACAATTTTTTTTATTAAACCAAGCATTAAATAATATTTAAAAAAAAATCTCTTTAAAACCATTCGTTTGATAATTTTTCATATTAGTAAGATGTAATTTTGCAACTACCACATGAGGGGCAGAATGTATATTTCTTTGTGAACTTTCTACCACAACTGATGCAGAATGAAACAGATTTTATTGCGTTTTCTTCGGTTTTATTCTTGGTTTGAGCTTCATTTTCTTGTTTTGACATCAAATAAGACGTAAAGGTGTAATCTAAAGCGGAATCTTTTTTCAGCATTTTATTGGAAGTATGAAGAGCATTTCTATAGTTTTGTTCAGTTGAAATATAATTTGTTGCTTGACTACCAAAAATAAGTATAAGAGACATTATTATGATCCCTATTTGCCACCACTTGTCAACAACGCTGGTTTCTTTAAGAATTAATAGAATAATAACTGATATAACAATTAGTATGAATGTAAAGAAAAGTTTTTTTCTTTTTGATGAATATTGTGATTTCAGTGAATCAATAGTAGTCATATAACATAATAATGCTTAGACACTTATGACCTTTCTCCAAATGGTGACTTAGATTAAGCTGTAAAAATAAGAAAAGAAAAGGGAAAAAAGAAAAAATTACATCATTCCGGGCATACCGCCCATTCCACCTGGCATTCCACCTGGCATACCACCCATTCCACCTGGGGGCATAGCTGGTTTTTCAGATTTTGAAACTATGACATCATCAATACGAAGAATTAGTACTGCAGACTCAGAAGCGGATTTAATAGCTTGAGAAAGAACTCTTGCAGGTTCAAGAATTCCATCTTCAAAAGCATCAACGATTTCACCTTGTTTGAAAACGTTGAGTGATGCTGAGACTTTACCCTCAGTATGAGCTGCTTTAAGTTTGTTAATAATATCAAGCGGATCAACACCTGCATTTTCAGCTATGGTAGAAGGAATGATTTCTAAAGCATCAGCAAATGCTTTAACTGCTAATTGTTTTTTGTCTTTGAATGTCTCTGAATAGTCACCTATTTTCAAAGCAAGTTCTGTAAAAATTGCTCCACCACCAGGTAAATATGTCTTATCTTCAACAACATTTCTAACAACGCATAAAGCATCATGTAGTGCTCTTTCAGCTTCATCAGTTACATATTTGCTAGCACCATATAGAATGATGGAGACTGCTTTAGGATTCTTACATTCTTTAATGAAGACATGTTCGTCATCACCAATCTTTTTCTCCACAACAACCCCAGCATATCCTAAATCTTCTGCTGTTGCATCATTCAAACTTGTAATGCTTTTACCACCTGTAGCTCTTGCAATCTTTTCCATATCTGATTTCTTAACTCGACGAACAGCGAGTATATTTTCTTTAGACATGAAATATTGTGCCATATCATCAATACCTTTCTGACAGACAACTACGTTTGCTCCTAGTGCTACGATTTTTTCAACCATTTCTCTTAGCATATTTTCTTCATTATCAAGAAATGATTGCATTGCGTTTGGATCAGAAATACGAATTTCTTTATCAAATTCACCTTTACTAATCTCAATATTTTGGTTTAGAAGCAAAATTTTAGCATCGGTAACTTTCTTTGGCATTCCTGAATGAGTAACTTCCTTATCAACAATAACTCCTTCAATAAGCTCTGAATCAGCAAGACTTTTACCTTGTTTTTGAAGGATTTTAATGTTATCAAGATCAACTGTATAATTTCCATTTTCAACATCTGAAACATTCTCTACAGACTTAACTGCAATAGATGATATTTGTTCCTTAGCTGAATGAACTGCTTTACTATGGAGAGCGGTCTCGGCGATTTTAAATAAAAGATTGTTTTCTTCGCCAAATGGTTCAAGCTTTTGAGATAATTCAACAATAAGCTCTTGAGCCTTTTTAGCTGCAGCTTTGTAACCTTCAACAATTAGAGAAGGATGAATCTTTTTATCAATAAGTTCTCCACCAAGTTTGAGAAGTTCACCAGCAATAATAACTGAACTAGTTGTACCATCACCAGTCTCTTGATCTTGAGCTTTAGCTACTTGAACAATCATTTTGGCGGCTGGATGTTGAACATCAATCTCGTCGAGAATTGTAGCACCGTCATTGCTTATTAGTATATCTCCCAATCCATCTACCAACATCTTATCCATTCCTTTTGGCCCTAGAGTTGATTTTACTGTTTCAGCTACAATACTTGCTGCCAGAATATTGTTCTTTTGCGCATCTTTTCCTTTACTACGTTGTGTACCTTCTTTTAAAATAAGAACTGGTATTTGCCCTTGTCCTATCATTTTTTATCCCTTAAATAATTGATTTATGGTTCATTCTGCCAAAGCTCGATATATAAAACTTACGATTTTTCTTATTTTTAATTAAATAGCTTTAAGTTCTCTATAGAAGCAATCTGACATAGTTAAAACAGCTTCAAGTCTTCAAGTATCAAGAAAAGTTTTTATTCCTCATACTTATCTATCATTCGAGCATGACTAAGAAAAGATCAAAATTTGATAAAATTACTTGGATAATAACAGAACTAGTACTTGGTTTGGTTGCTTTAGTTTATGGTCTTTATGGAGTAATAGATGCTCATGATCCACAAGTGTTGTATATTATTCTAGCATCAGTAGGATGTGTGCTTACTCTATTCGCGGTAGTACAAATAGTGATAGAGCGAAGAAGCAAAAAACAAGATAAGATTATTCATCACTGTCCAAAATGCGGGAAGAAAGTTGAAAAGGAAGATGAATTTTGCCGTAAATGTGGTGAAAAAGTAGAATAAGAGAAAAAGGGGTATTTATCCATTTAATAATTATTTACTTCACTTAATTTCAATTAAGAAAACACATTTCAAATCAAGTTATGAAAAGGTTTTTAGGAAGAATATGAATCGTTAAATCTGTAGGGATAGAAATGGATTCATTTGATGAACCAACACAAGACCTAACAGAGAAAATACGTTTGTTATTCTTTACCTCTCATTCTTGTACTTGGTGTCCAGAGGTCGAACGTGTTATCGAGCAAGTTGCGGGAACATCCATGCAAGATATGCTTCATGTAAGTAAAATTTACGTTGATGAAGATCTTGAAATAGCCAATAAGTACAATATTTTGTCTGTTCCTGTTGTAATGATGAATGAGGAAATAATAGCCCAAGGTATGATAACGGAAGATGTAATTCGTGAAAAGCTTTGGTCGCAAATATTACCCAACATTATTAATCGAGAGCGTGATACATTGCGTAAAGAAAGCATGGTAATCCTTACTACGAACACAATTAGTAGTATAATTTCTCAGGAATTAGTACGTAAAAATATTGGGGATTATACTCACATTAGTGTTTATCAGCAAGTGATGATGTCCTTATTGGCTCTAGACCCACTGATACCCCAACTTCTTTATCAGAGCGGTCGAGAGTTGGGAATTTATGGAGCTTCACCCTATTATCTCACAGTTTTAAATCCCAAAGTTGGAGCTGTTACTCCTGAGGAACGCTTTCAAGAAGCACTAGTTGCTTTAGCTAAACTGTATACTGATAACGATATTGTTCCTCTTTACCAAGCAACTCATTGTGATATTGCAAACATTGATGGATATAATGCCACTCTACGTATCATAGATTTAGTTAATAGTGCAGGAGCTATTGATATTGGAGAAACTTTATGTCATTTTACAGCAGGTGAAATTGCTGGAACTATTGAAGCAATGATAGGTTCAGCAGCTTCTGTTGTTGAAACAAAATGTAAAGGATTAGGTGATACATACTGCGAATTTGACATTGAAGTGTTTCCAGGAAAAGAGCCTGGCAAGGCACCATATAAAATACATGAGTTGAAAGAAGACGAGAAGAAGATAAAATTTCTAGGAGATCTTACAAAAGAAGAAGCTCGAAGGCAATTATTCTATGAATTTATACATGAAACTACTCAACATGGTTACAATTCTCTACTAATGAAAAATGTTTTGCGACCTAGTGGGAAAGAATTTGTGCATATTAGTTTACTTCAACAGCAAATAATGAGTCTGAAATTTAGAGATAAATTCTGTGGTGCTTTATTGTATTCTGCTGGTAGAGAACTGGGTGTCATTGGTCCAGCCAAGAATATCGTCTATGATTTGGTCGTAAATGAAAATTTGCCTGTTGCTTCATTGAAAAAAGCTACTGAAATTCTTTACAAATATCTTACTCATCCTACTAATTATTTAACGAGAGGGTACTCATTTGTGGAAATGGTAGATGGTGAAGATGAGGACGAGATGTTTATAAGAATTCACGAATGCGCTTATGCGTCTGGTGCCAATCTCACAGAAACAAATCTAAATGAAACACTATGTGATTTTCAAGCTGGTTACATTGCAGGGCGATTAGCATTAATACTGAAAGATCCTCCAATTGTAACAGAAACAAAATGTCATGGAACTGGGCACAATTTCTGTGAATTTAAAATAGAAAAAGGCTATTCTTTTGAAGAAAATGAAGAATAAGAAATAATTGGAGTTATTTAGTAACTTTAATGATTTTTTTCATTCTTACGCAAAAATTGTAATAGCTTATGTTAAAAGAAAAACACATCATCAAAAAAGTTATAAAAAAACGTTTTTGTATGTTCCAAGAAGCGAGTTAACACCATAGGCCGATAAGTATGAGTACAAAAATAAGAATATGGAGTAAAGAAGCAGCAGTACCTAGCGTTATTGCGCTTTTTTCGATTTCAATTTTCGCTCAAATACCACATATATACTTTTTAAGTGAGGTTGTAAAATTAAATAAAGAAGGTTTTCTACCTCTATTAATTGCTTTTCCGATATTTGCTGCTTTAGTTCTTAGTGCAGTAGCTTTGCTTATTTCAGAACATCTTCTGGGTAAAGTTCGTAGTGAAAAAGATAGAAAAGTCTTTCGTTACCTATTAAGAGGGTCTTTAATTAGTATTGCCCTCTATTATGTGATCCAATTCCTTATTGTGTTCTTTCTCTTTCAAGTTATAGAACCGATACGCGAAGCTATGCCTGATCTAGTTGTCGATACTGTTACATTAAAAGAAATAGTTGGGATGTTACTCCTTTTGATAGCTGCATTCTTCATTAATCCACCTATTGATTTTCAAAAAGGCAAGAAGAAGTAATAGAACTCGTAGCAGAAACAATACACCCTCTTTTTATCGAAAAAATTAATAAAAAATAAAAGAAAAAAAGAGTTTAGTGATGGTCTTCTGGCCATTTTGGTGGCCATTCTCCTTTAGTTTTAAGATTTTTAATCATCTTATAACTTAGGATTAAATTCTTGACAGCCCAAGAATCGTCTAATCTACCAACAGATGTCCAATAAGGAGCATCATGTGCATAGTCAGGGTTGTCTCGTGCTTTATCGATTTCTTCTTTAAGGACTTGAACAAAATCATCTATACTTTCTTTATTTTCATTTTCAGTCGGTTCAATCATTAAAGCCTCATGTACAATAAGTGGAAATAGCACGGTTGGAGCATGTTTTCCTCTGCTAATCAACATTTTAGCTATATCCATAGCCCCAACACCAATTTGGTGTTTTAGTGGTGATGCGTCAATAACACATTCGTGTTTTCTTGGAAGATTTCTGTTGAATCTAAGTCTTAAACCATCTATAGCTTCAACTTTTCTCATAGCATAATTAGCAACCAAAACCGCTTGTTCAGAAGTATGGATTAAACCTTTAGAACCAAGAGCACAAATATATGCATAACCTCGAAAAGCGATACCAATATTGCCATAGTAACCATGAACTTTGCCAATAGTTTTTGGTAAATCATAGTTTAAACAATAGACGTCTTTTTCTTCATCATATTCAACTGTTGGTACAGGTAAGAAATCCTTTAACCTCTCAGAACAACAAACTGGACCAGATCCGGGACCTCCACCACCATGTGGGGTTGCGAATGTTTTATGTAAGTTATAATGCAAAACATCAAATCCCATTTCACCCGGTCTAATTTTTCCAACGATTGCGTTGAAGTTAGCACCGTCATAGTAGAGCAAACCACCAGATTCGTGAACTATTTCAGCAATATCACAAATTTCAGATTCAAAAATCCCAAGCGTATTTGGATTTGTAATCATAAATCCTGCTGTCTTTTCAGAGACTGCAGCACGAAGAGCATCAAGGTCGACTTGACCATTTTCATTTGATTTAATCTCAATAATCTTGTAGCCGTTCATTACAGTACTTGCTGGATTCGTTCCGTGACTTGAATCTGGTGTTACAATTTCGTCTCTGTCAAAATCTCCTCGGTCTTCATGATAAGCTCTAATCAAGAATAATCCTGTGTACTCACCAGCTGCTCCTGCAGGAGGTTGAAGTGAACAATAGGGTAATCCTGCTAAATCAGTAAGAGATTGTTGTAACTTATACATCATTTCTAGTGTCCCCTGTATTGTCTCTACAGGCTGATATGGATGAGTATAGGCTAATCCTTCAGATCTAGCTAGTGCTTCGTTGATTTTCGGATTATATTTCATTGTGCAAGAACCAAGTGGATAAATCCCCGAGTCAACACAGTAATTCATTTGGGAAAGACGAAGATAATGTCTCATAACTTCACCTTCATGTAATTCAGGGAGTTCAGGAGGCACTTTTCTTTTCATGCTCTCTGGAATGCTGATATCCATGGGTGAAACATCTGTTTTTGGAGGTAAATAGGCTCTTCTTCCTTTTTTACTTAAATCATAAATTAGTGGTTCTTCATATCTAGCTTGTCTGTACATTTTCATTGCCTCCATTCTTCAACTGCTTTAACATAGGCATCAAGGTCTTCTTTACGCAACAAGTACGAAGTTGTAGCGATATAGTCGTAATTTTCACCGTCAAGCGAATATGGAATACCAGCAAAGATTTTTCTTCCAAGCATAAAGGTAGTAAACTCTTTCTTCTTATCTTTTGGAATCTTTAAATCGACTGTAAAGGTATTAAAGAACTCGCCAGTGAAAACAGGTTTAACACCAATCTTCTCGAATTCTGTTTTGAGATAGTGGGCGTTATAGTACATTGACTCTCCAGTTTCTGTGATTCCTTGGGGACCTAGAAGGGCAAGATGAAATGCTACACTCATAGCAGTTAAAGCTTCATTGGTGCAGATGTTACTTGTTGCTCTGTGTCTCTTAATGTGTTGTTCTCGTGTTTGTAAAGTGTTCGTAAAACCCCATTTTCCTTTTTCAGGAGTTAGGGTAATACCTACTAATCTTCCAGGCATTTGCCTGGTCCATTTTCTGTCGAATTTCATCGAAAAGACACCAGTCAGTGGACCACCAAAATTCATCGGTCCGCCACCAACACTTTGGGCATCACCAATTGCTATATCGACACCGTAATCACCAGGACCTTCCATAAGACCAAGAGAACTAAGTTCAACACCTGCAACAACCATGATGTTTCTTTCTTTTGCTGCTTCGATTATTGGGTGGATGTTATCTTCAATAACACCAAAGAAATTAGGATTTTCAAAGTAGATTCCAGCAACATCTTCAGTCATAAGTGCAATAGCTTTGGCAACGTCCATTTTACCAGTAGTTAGATCATAAGGGACTTCAACCAAGGTTACTTTGGAACCTGCAACATAATTTTTGAGAACTTCCAAACGATTGGGGGCAATAGCGCCAGTATAAAGGAAGGTAAACTTTTTCTTAGCCAAACGAATGGTCATATTAGCAGCTTCACCAAGAGCAGTAGCCCAATCATACATAGAACAGTTGGTAGTATCCATGCTCAATAATTCGCATAACATACTTTGAAATTCAAAAAGAGTATGAAGCGTACCTTGACTTGTCTCCGGTTGATAAGGGGTGTAGGCGCTGTAGAACTCTGTTCTTCTCAATAATTCGTCTTGCGCTGCTGGTATGTAAATGTCTAAAACCCCTCCACCTAAGAATGATTTTATTTCTCTTGTTGTTTTATTCTTACTTAGTAAATCCTCTATGTGTTCTTTAACTTCCAATTCACTTGGATAATGTGGGATTTTCAATTTTCCTTTAAATCTTATATCTTCAGGGATATCCGAAAAAAGTTCCTCTATGCTTCCAATACCGAGTTCTTTTAACATCTCCTCGATATCAATAGCACAATTAGCTAGATAAGGGTGAGAATAATCGCTCAAACGAATCCCTCTCTAGTGTACTTCTATCTCTTTTTTGACTATATCTGCGTATTCTTCCGGAGAAATTAAGCCTTCTTCAGATCCTGTTGGTACTAATTTTAGAAGCCATCCTTCTTCATAGGGGTCTTCATGTATAATATTAGCATCGTCTTCTAATGGCTCATTTACTTCGACAACTTCACAGTCAAATGGAGCATATGAGTCTTCTACTGTTTTCAAAGCTTCGATAGTAAGGGTTGGTTCACCTTTAGGGAACTTGTCTCCAACTTCTGGAAACTCTACAAATGCAAGTTCTCCCATTTCGACACTAGCGTATCCTGTAATGCCGTAAAGCCAAACATCGCCTTCTTTCTTAACCCACTCGTGGGTTGTTGTATAAAGCCTATCCGTTTTTATAATATATTTATCTACAATATTTATATCATCAGACATTGTATAAACCTCATTTATTTTAACCTATTATATAGCGATTGTATCTATTTTTATGGTGTTTAAAAGTTTTTGTTCAGAAACTTTCAAGTATTTCTATCAACAGCAATGGTTAAAGTCAAAAAAGTGATAAAACAACTTTACAAATCTAATAAAACGTGACAATACCACTGGTTTTCCCGTTGTTCAACTACCATTGTATGCATCGTTACTGCTTTTACATCGGTATACAATTCATCAGTGTCCCAATTAATTAGTCGACCTTTTGCAACACATTGAAGATTGAAATCAATGTTTTTAGATATTTTAATTTCAAAATCTTTGAACAAAACAGCTTCAACATCTTTCAAATAAACAAGTTCTGAAAGAAAATCGTAAAGCAGCAACGGAAGTTCAGGAGCTTTTAAAGAAAAATCAAAATTAATATTCGTTGTTTGAGCATCTTTTTTAACCATAGCACTCATACAAGCCGAGCCAGCGCCTTTAAAGAGCTCTTCAAGAGTGTCGGCATAAACCTCGAAAGCAAAATCGCCTTTAGATTCTTCCTCAAGATGTTTATACTCGAACATTCTGAACACTTGAAAATTGAGTGAAACAAATAAAAATTAATCTGTTGTGGTTAAATAAATAAAAAATAAAAGTAAGGATAAAAAAAGTCTTTATTATTTACTTACTTTTTGTTTAATATCTTCTTGGAGGTCTTCTCTTCTGATAACAATCTCTGCAATAAACTGGACGTTCACCGTCTGGTTTGAAAGGTACTTCTGTTTCCATTCCACATTCTGC
>JAUVXQ010000125.1 GCA_030603505.1 Candidatus Heimdallarchaeota archaeon
TGCTTACTCAAAAGTTTATAAAAGCTCTTACCATATTTTCTATAGAGGTGTGGGTTTGTTTTGGTCATAATTACAAGCCATATACACCTCTATTTTCTCTTTGTATTACCGACAAAATAGATGTTCAAGTACTGGTACAAAAGTTGGTACATTATACCATCATTTAGATACTCTTGGGGAATTAATAACTCAAAATTCTACTAAAAAATACTTGTTGTCTGAAAAGGGAAGAAGAGCTTATGCATTGATCGAAGATGAGCTAGATGTTTCTGCTCCTGAAATCCAGGCATATGGAAAATTATCCTTTCTTCACACATTATTTCTTCGATCTGTTTTTCAGTTAATATATGCAGATTCTGTTCGTTCTCTAGGGTTCACACTCCTTCTATTTGTGGGATTAACTGTATCCACTTTTTTCATGTCAACAAGTCCTGTATTCTTATTTCCTTCCTTAATTTCTCCTGCATATTTCGCACCCATTTTCTTTGTTGTTTCTACTCTTGTAACATATATTCTATGTGAATTATTTTCTTCATTTCTTTTCAAAAAAAAGAAAGAAAAATTAGCTCTTTTTCAAAGTGTTGTAATAGTACAGATACCACTAGTACTTTTTAGTCTTCTAGAATCTTTAGTAGTAGATTTTGATTATCCTGTATCTCCATTAGATCTTGAAATATGGTTGTTTGTAATTTTAATTCTTACACAAATTATTACTTTGGGTTTACTTATTGAGTCAATTATAGTTATAAAAGAACTAAGGATTGAAAAGGCAGGAATTGTCGCTTTAGTGACAAGTTACACTCTAAACGGGCTGGCGTTTTTGATTATGAATGGTTTGGTGTGGTAATTATGATGAAGTTCGAATTTTCTCGAAGTAAACACTATATAATTAGAAAAGAATCCTTAAAATTGACTTTGAACTTAAATAAACATAAGAGGGTTTCACTATGAGTGCGGAAATATATCGGAAAATAAATGCCCCATCTATTGTGAAATGCGTTTTTGTACTCACTGTGTTACTCTCTGTTTTGTTTATTACTCCTTCTGTTAAAGCATTAGAAGTAGAAAATGGCTCAATTACTTCTTCCACTTCTTCTTTTTTTAACAATCTATATTATGAGAGCATAGAAATAATTGCAGGAAAAGAAGAATCAGCTCTCTTGAATCTAGAATTAAATGGAATGAGAAATGAATCTCACTTTGATCTTTCATCTCCTGCACTATTAAGGGTATCACGAATTGATTTTATAGTGACTGAACAAACTAATTTTTCTAAAATCTGGACAAACCCTCTTTGGCAATTTCCAAATGGTTTGAGCGTAAAAATAGTAATTCAAACAACAAATCTACAAATTATTCAAAATATGTACCAACATGTACAACAGGTTTTTTATGACCATTATGGTGTGATGCTTGAAATCTATAATATCCAAAGAATCGGTACACATTCAGTTCAGTTATCCTTAATGACTGCTTTATCCTATTCTAAAGCTCTGATTGCTTTTGTTGACGTTTTTGCTCCAGATAATGATAGTAGTAATGGTAATTTTGAAGACATCTTTTTTGAGCGAATAAAATATAATCCGATAATATATGCATTTGGTTATACCCTTAAAAAATCTGATGATGGACAGTTCTTCGCAGTCCGTAAAGCTATGCTTGGTCTTGAAAAAGGTATAAGTAAAAATGATCAATTGCGAAGCATGAATGTTAGTAATGTTTTAGGAGAAAAGCTCATTTCAAATCCTCGTTCTCTTTCATCGAAAGTGAGTTTCAAACTGCCTTTTCCCGCGAATATTACTCATCTCTCTCCCTCTCCAGATAATTTTGCTCCAGAAGTTACAGGTGTTTTTGAATGGTCTCTACGTTTTCTTCTAATACCAAGATTTCAAGCTTTTGATGCACTAGTAGAGTACTATCCTGCTACATTCTTAGATATGGAATATCCACGAGTTGTTACAACTTCCTCTTATTCTGATGATGATTTAAATCAAAATGGAGTATTAAACATGGTTTATAGTGTTCAAAATGTCGGTACTTCTCCTGCAGTAAACACAACTATAGTTTTTCCAATTCCAGAGGGTTTTGAAAAGATTTTGTTACATGGGGCTAATGCGCCTGTTTTAAAAGAAGATATAAGAATCAATGAAACTGTTTCATCGCTCATAGAAATTAGAGTCTATCATGAAAGTTTTGTAAATGTTATTATTCCAGTACTTGATATCCAAGGATGGTACGAGAACATTGCCGAAGGTATGCTTGTAAGGTGGATGGATGATACAACTATCGTATTGAATGAATATTTAGAAATAGTGAGCTCAAATGGTATACCTTTGGATATATACACCGTTATTATGCAAAATCTCGATGAATATATGCATGATTTCAATATCTTGAATTTCTCTCTTAATCCCACAGATGCGATTCAAGAAGTTTATCAACTTCTTTTACCAGCAATCAATAATGCCTATGATACATTGTACTACACATATCTCTATGATGAAATCACTTTATTTGATTTAAATAATAATGATTTTTCATACGTTTCAACAATTTTTGGGTCATATCTTTACTGTAATATACCTGTTCTTGATGTAAATGAAACAGTAGAAGTCTCATGGAATCTGGCAAATGTTCCGACAACAAATGATAGGTTTGGTATTTTTCGTTTTGAGGAGCAATCATATAATGAAGATTTTAATTACATATTATTCCAAAGTTATGAATACGATTATAAGAATCTCATGATAGCTATGTTTGCGCAAAATAATATTAGTGGAAGGTTCCTTAGTGATTATTCTGCAGCTTCGGATACATTTGTTTCATTAGGTAGCAGATTCAAATATCAAGATATATTAGGAAGAGAATATTATGGTTTAACAAACGGTCTCAATCTTCAAATAGGTGATGAAGAGGCTGTACTTAGCTCTACGTTACTTTCAAATGAATCAATCTATGTTGTAGGAGATGAGGTTTCTTTTCTGCTTGATATCCAAAATGTTGGAACACTAACTGCATATGATGTTCGTGTAGATATCGTTAACTTGAAACTTAATTATCTGTGGCTACCAACAGAAATTGTTCGAATAAAATCCTTTAGTATTAGCCATATAGATGGTAACACAAGTTTTGTAAAAGAATTTTCAATAAATGCGAACAGCAATATAGGTTTGAATACTTATGTAGCATTAGTTAGTTTTATTTCTGATAAATCAGAAGATCCATTAGAGATTCCTAATCCCTGGTCCAACGAACCATTAATTTGGACATTTAGTGGAGAAACTCAGAATGTTGTGAGCTCTACAATGGTTACGGGTATTCTTGTTCCACCGCTCTTACTTCAAAATCAGGCAAGACCTAGTTTTCCTGTACCTGAATTATCTCTAGATTTTGATTACCAAATTACAGAAGATGATCAAGTAACTATAATTTATGAAATAACGAATATTGGTCTTTCTTCATCCAATCTTACAATATCGCAGGTTTTGGATAATTCATTAGCTGATTCGTTATCAGCGACAAGTCACTATATCACAGAGGAGAATGAAATCTTACTTACAATAACATCTTCAGCGACTCTCTCGAGCACTAAAGTAAATCTAGCTAACGTGACTTTAAATCCTGGTGAAATGGTTAGAATCCAGGAAATATTCAGTAATATTGAGGGAGAAATTGTTATTCCTCCGATAATTATAGTATATTCGTCTCTTTATGAAATCCAAGGAACAACTTTCCAAGCAACTGATACAAACTTTGAGAGTACCAATGTAGGTTCGGAAGTTTACCCGATAAAAATGGAGGTACCTGAAGTAATAGAAGAAGAACAATTCTCATTTGAATGGTCAGTATTTTCACCAGTTATTAAGATCAAGATACCACTGATATCAACAGATGTTGAAGTAACATTTTCGTCATTACCATACTTGTACCCTCTTATTAGTGCAGCAGCATTGACAGTAATTGTTCTAGTGATAGCTCTGTTTTCAAGAAAATCAGCTTATTAAATAGTTCTAAATGCTTATCTATTCATCTCATATCAGAATCCTCAGAAGTGAAATTTCTTAGGAAAGCCATAATTTCTTCTTGCATATTACCGCTCTTTTGCATGTTCATTGTCTGAGTATAAAACACAGAGAATAGTTCTCCTAATAAACATTGGACACAAAGTTCGAAAGTTAAATCTTCATGAAAACGACAAGGAAAATTGATTTTTTTAATGTCCCCTTCAGGGCTGCGACCACTAACACTTTGCTTCCATTTACAAACACGTGGATTTTCAGACATTCTTATCTTCCTTGTATGTGGAAGAAAAAGCCATTTTAAACCTATCTTTTTGGTACCCCTTACTAAGCGATTTATTAGCAAGGG
>JAUVXQ010000105.1 GCA_030603505.1 Candidatus Heimdallarchaeota archaeon
AGTTTCTTCAGTAGCCTTTCTTTTCAAATAAAATTTGTATATACCAATTATCATTTTCTGAACAAAATTCATTATGAATGTAGGAATCCACCCGAGAACTGGCAACCAAAATGGTGTTCCATAATGTACTTGAGGATGCAAAATTGTTAAGGCTAGTGGCATAAGACCTTTCCCATCTAAGATATAACTAAATGTTTGAGAACCTCCAGAGCAACTCCCTAGTATAATAAAATTCTTCTCTTCTAAATCTAGAGCTCTGATAACGTAAGATAGTTCTTTATTATATTCTTCCTGAGTAAATAAGCCCTTCTTGTGAGGAGTAATAGATTCACCAAATCCTCTGGGTTCGTAGATTATTGCATTTCCATAGAACTGCAAAGCTTCTGCTAGAGGAAGAAAATTATCTATCCCACTCAACCACCCTGGAATTATGACTATAGTGCGATTAGAGTATTTGTCTTCTTTTGAAGGTTTTATTGCTAGTCTAATCTTAATTTCGGGATCTTCATTAACCATGATGATTCTTATTTCTTCTTTCATCTTGATATAAGAAAGATATCCACTATTTATGTTTTGCATGTTTAAAATAAAAATATACTTGTAACTGTAGGAAAAGAAGAAGTAGTAAATAATCAGATTGAAATCCATATTTTACGATTAGCTATTCCATCTTCTATCATTTGATCAGTTGCATTAATCCACATATTGTGTTCCCCAGAAAAAGCATATGTTAGCTGATAATTCTCTTGAACATATTGATTCCATTCATCTAATTTGACTAACCTGTCTGTCCAATAAAGTATGATTGTAACGTTGTATTCGATAGCTAACGCTATTAGATCTTTGCTTTGTAAATGTTCTGCGTAAATTCTTTGTTGACTTATGTCCACTAAAAATGGTGGAACTAATCTTTCTGCTAAGTATGCAATAGATGGTCCATCAGTTATGAAATATTCATCTTCATTCAGAATTGTTCTTATAAATTCAGCAGTTTTATTAGCGGCAGGATAAGGATAGAGAACTAGATGTTGTACATAAAATATGGGTAAAGAAAGCAACATTGAGCTAAACAATATTAAAAACAATGATACTCTTGGTTTTGTTCGGATGAAAAGTCTTATTTTTGTAAATCTAACCCTTAGGATTCTACTGAATTTTACTGTCTTTTTTTGCAACCAGCAATATATCTTTGATTTGTTTTTATTCATATATGAACAAGATTTATACATAAACAAAGAGGCTAGAATTGCAGAAAAAGGGACTAAATGAACAAGGTGATGAGGAAAGAGAGGTGAGTAGAACCAAAGAATTACAATATTGTACCAAGTCCAGAAAAATAATATTTTTTCATACTGATTTTTTGATCTAAACAAAGATATCAAACCTAATAATCCAACAATATTAATAGGGTCAGTAATAAGCCACTGACCCATTGACCCTAAACTATAGAGAACAACGTGGAAATTTCTTTCCTTTTGAATATGAAAATATATTACTTGATTGATCATTGAAGGTACATCATAATTAAACAAAATTAAGAAGGGCACGAAAAAACCGATGGTGAATAATACAACCTTCAATTTATTTTTCTTGAATATATAATAAATAAGAATAAAAAGGAAAGGAATAGCACCAAATAATTTGAAAAACATCCCAATGCTTAAACTCGTACCTGCTAAAAATACCCATATAGACGATTTGTTATTTTTAATTGATTTAAGAAAGAACCAAAATGCGAGTACTGTAAAACTTGCTTCTGGGATATTGGGAAGTACTCTTCTGGAATAATAAAACCAATAATGAGAACCAATTCCTAAGATGAGGACAGTTAAAGCTATAGGAAAACTTCTTTTTAGCAGATTTATTTCTTTTTCTTCGTTTTGAAAATATGATTTAATTATCGTATTAGTGCATAAAGCAGTAGCTAGTAAGCCAATAGTTCCAAGTAAGACAATTGAAAATCTAGAACCAAAAAGATCATTATGGAAAATTGGGGCTATTAATTTATTGAGTTCTAATAGTAAAGGAGGTTGAGAAAAAAATACTTGAGAATAGGGAATGAAGCCTTCTCGAAACATTTTACTAGTAAGCAAATAAACTCCTTCATCATAATCCCAAGGTCGATGAACATCTAAATTTATTAAATATAGAAAAAAGACAAATGCGAGAAATATCATCAATATAACAAATTCTATAGGTTTGAGATCTAATAATTCTAGAAACGAAGACATTTTCGCTTTAAATCTAGAAAATACTTGCTTTTTAGAATACGATTTAAATGTTGATAAACTTGAGTTATCATGCGTATCTCTCATAATAATGCACTTTTTTCCAAATTATTATCAATAAAAGTGTTACTGTATTCTTAATTGTGGTTTTCCAAACCATAAATTGCAGAGCCTATGCATCCTAATAACTGTGGTTCTTTTGGCACATGAACTTTCTCTTTCGAAATTTTTTGGAACATCTTAACTAATGATTTACTTTTCATCACTCCACCTGATAAAACAATAGGTTTCTCAACCTTCAAACTAGCAACCATCGATAAGACTCTTTTAGCTATGAATTCATAAGATCCCTGGATAATTTCACTTGCTGAGGAACCTTTTGAAAGAAGAGTTATAACTTCTGTCTGAGCAAACACTGCACAAGTTTTAGAAAGAGATGGATATCGGATTGCTTTTTTTGCTACACTTGACATTTCATCCAAAGGGATTTGCATAACTTGTGAAATTAACTCTAGAAATCTCCCTGTTCCAGCTGCGCATTTGTCATTTAATTTGAAATTTTCTACCTTGCCTTCTTTTACTTTTATCGCTTTACTATCTTGTCCTCCGACATCAATCAAAGTTCTAACTCCTGGGAACAAATACTCCGCTCCTAAAGCCATTGCTTTAATTTCAGTTATTTGGTTTTTAGCATAAGTTGATCTTTCTCTACCATAACCTGATGCAATAATAGCTGTGATATCGCCCTCATTGAGAATTGCTTTTTCTAAGGAAGCATAAAAAACTTTTTTTTCAGCTTTACGCATGTCCGCTCCTGTGGGAACGATATGATAACCTAGTATCTTTCTTTTATCATTCAAGACAACTGATTTCGTAGTTGTTGAACCTAAATCCAAACCAATGATGTTCATTTAATGTCTTTTTAAGTTGAATATTCGTATCTTATAAAATTTCGTTTGTTATAGAAATCATTGTTCTATTATTTCAATTAAAGCTTGTAAACGCATTTTTAATTGCTGCTCTCCAACGTTTTTTGGATTACAACAATCTGAATCAATTTGTACAATAGGATAATCATCCTTCAGCTCTTCTAGTATATAGGCAGCAGTTGAGTTTATCTGATGGCAACCCCATGAAGTCATATAAACGATCCCATCATATTTGTGTTCACTTAAACGCTTCTTGATAATTTCTATCCTTTTACCAAGAGGGACATTAGTGTAAGCAGAAAGGTATTTTTCAGCTATTTCTTCAACTGGATCGGAATTTGTCTTAACCGGAGGAACGCAACTTTCCATGAACTCTTGATATCCAATGAAAGCTCTCTTTTCAGCTAGATAATATTGAAGTTTCCTTAAAGGTATAATCGGATGACCAAGCCAAGCTAGTCTAAGAGGTTTCTCATTCTCGTATACTATTTTATGATCTTCAATATCTTGCATTCCTTCCTCAATGTAACGCTCAGTTTTATCTATATCCCCTGTAAATTCTGCTAATGTAAAAGTAAATGCTGTGAAATGACTCTCATAAAGTGTTGTTGGGATTTCAGCTTTCAATCTCATAAATTGCTCATATTTTGTGTAGATATCTCTATACCTCTGGTTGATTACTTTAAGTGATTCATTATCACATTCAAATCCTGTCTCTTTTTCCACGAAATCTATTAACCCATATAATTCAGCTTTAAAATAGTCTAATTTCTCTTTTTCTCCGTTGTAATTTCTTGGATAGTCAATTGAATAGAACTTTGTTTTGAAATTTTTAGCTAACAATCTTAGAGTATGATACTGATCCTCGCATCCTGTTGGAGTACCACCTAAAACCAAACGAGGTTTTGGCATTACACCTTGTGTAAATATACCAACAGAAGCATGGTGAAAGCTGCAAGCGTCTGCAGGGATTCCAAAATGAAGAGCTTTTTCAAAAGCATCTTTGAAAAACGTAGGAAATCGTGCAAACCCATTACCATAGATTTCTGTCATATAAGGTAAGAGATTCATTGCATAGAGAATTTCAACTGGATAAACAAAAGGTATCCATGCTGTTCTATGAGGATTCTTGAATCCTTTACTAAGATGTTTCATTATCATTGAAAAGATTGTTTTATCAGATTTTATTTTAGTAAACCATGGAACAGCTGCACATGTAATAGTTCTAAAGGGGTAAGAATAAAGAAGTTTTAAGCTGTATTTTAGGAGAGTTCTTTCATCCATTTATAATCCTCCTATCAATTAAGCATTCATAAAAAGCTTCAATTCTTGTTTTCAATTGTTCAAGACCCAATCCTTCTCCCTCAATTTCAAGATCTAAAATAGGTATAGATGCAATTGTTGATAATTTCAATAGTGGTGAAAGAAATGAATAAACATCACAGAATTTGTAATTTAGGATGATTACACCTTCTATATTCTTTTCTTTTACCAATTCTTCTATAATAGATATATCAAAATCCAGTAACGAAGGGTTTAATCCTCTTTTTATAGTATTTGCTGCAGTGAATCGAATATAATCGTTCATTGTTTCAAATGGTTTAGGACTTAAAATCTCTTCTAGAAAATTTAAACCATTTTCAAAACTATCACTTCTTATTTCAAATCTTTTGACTAGAAACCCAAGAACAGGTTTGATTCGGTCACACCAGAATTCTCCTATTATTATGATAGCAGGTTTATTTTCGTTGAATTCTATTATTAATGCAGATTCCTTAATTAAGTTTGTCAGTTCCTGTTTAATCTTTTTACCATTTTGTTTATTTCGATTTAATATC
>JAUVXQ010000068.1 GCA_030603505.1 Candidatus Heimdallarchaeota archaeon
AAGAAGATATTGTTGAATTTGAACATACTAGAGATGTTGAAAAGATGATTGAAATTTTCATGAATGAGTATGGACAATCAAGAGAAGCAGCTGAGTTAAATTTCAAAACTATAAAAGAATATGAAGGACCATTTATAGCTCACTATGTTGTTCATAAGGATGATACAATTGTTGCTAGAGCTTTTGCTCACGTAGCCGACCCAGAAGATCCAACAATTGCGAATCAGGGAAACATGTATATAACTGACGAATCTTATCGCCAACCATTACAAGCTAAACTCATTAACAGCTGCAAAGAAGCTAAAATTAAAACCCTACAAACGTATTTCAACCCACAGACCCAACATCTTATTGAGGCATCCGAGAAATTAGGTTTCAAATGCTCTGTAGAAACAAAACTCTTTGAAAAAGAAATATAAGAATCTTTTTCATTTTACTCCTTTTTTGCATATGTCATAATAAATTCTTTTAATATTTCACTACTGGAATTCTCTTCTGGATCTGTTATATTCACAGTTTTCAGACTAGTTTTCTTTAGTTGGAAAGTGTTAAAAGAGAAAGGAATAAGATCATTGTAATTATATGAAGGAACGGTAATTGAAGAGTTATAGATGCTGTTTGTATAAACAGTGTTGTTAGCAACATAAAATGTTTCATTGTTCCATAAAGAATCCCCAGTATTTGGATTTGCTTCAAATCTAGGGAAGTTCGAGCTGGAGATGTCAATGCCAATCTTGTGGTTTTCATTAAACAAGTAGGCTGTGCTTTCTAGAGGGATTGAGAGAGTATATACTGTATCATTAGTTAGGAAATCCCATTCTGATAAACTATTTCTGTTTCTAGCCCTTAAGACTGTGTCTGTAATAAGCATTGATGTTCCATCTGGGTAAACATCTGTTAGTTTCACAGTAAAATCTGTATCAGTGCAATTTGAGCTTATGAAGAGTTGCACTTCTATTTTTCCTAGAACTACTAAAGGATTTTTAAGAACAGGAGAAGTAAAGACTAAGACATCGTCTCTAAGTTCAACTTCTTGTTGATCGTAAGCTCCTCGATCAAGGTTTAGATTACCCCCACCGTTAGTTGGTACAGGATTAGAAGGATCATATAAATATGATATAAAACCTTCTGATTCACTAGGAGGAGTAGAGAGTAAACTTTGGTTAGGGTAGAAATAGTAATTGATATTTTCAGTTTCTAAAGGCCAATCATTGGCTTGAAACCAATTATTACCAAGAGAACTCGGGTTATAGTCAATAGAGCTCATCAAATAGAAAGAAACAGTAGGTAACATATCCCAAAGGGTAGAGTTGCTGTTCAACCATTTATCGAATAAAGCATCTGTAAGACTGAAAATTGTGCTGAAATCTTGATTGGGATAGTCTAGTAAACCAGTTCTTTCTCCAAACATCCCTCCATGAACCCACGGTCCCATTACTAGTTTAGAATTACCTGCTGCTCCTACACCACCTTGATACTGATACCCTTGAAATGCTTCTATTGGACCATCAACGAAAATATCATACCACCCACCAACATGAAGAGCTGGAGAATGTATGTCAGAGAAAATGTCCACAATACTTCCATCATTCCAGATTCCATTAGGCTTCTCATTCTGCTTAATTATTTCAAGACTGTCTTCTGAGAAACCTTGCTGATCTAACCATGGTAAAATAAGCTCTCTCCTTAATTGTCCTCCTGTAAAAACTGCATCATAACTATTAGGAGTGGCAACTATGGGAAGTTGGCATTTCAGAACTTCTGGTGCGTCGGGAGCTAATAAATATTGAGCGATACCTAAAGCTGAAGGTCCCCATGTACCAACACGACCGTTACACCATGCTTGTTCAGCAATCCAAAGTAAAATGTCATGCCCATCAGCTTTTTCTGTTAGAAAAGGTAAATCTACATACCCTTCTGATTCTCCAAAACCTCTCATGTCTTGAATTATAATAATATGGCCTTTGAAAATAAAGCTAGCAAGAAATGAAAATATGTTTTTATCATATGGAGTTCGGATAAGTATAACAGAAGCAGGTTCAGAAAGTTCCAATGGAACGAGAACATCTGTTGCTAGCTTAATTCCATCCCTCATTGGAACCATAAATGGAACCTTAGAGTAGTAGGTGAATGATGTACTATTTGAGGGGAAGTCACCATTAAAAAAGGTATAATCTTCATGTTTGTCTGAGACAAAGACAACTATAAGAGTAATAGTTGCACCGATAACTATCAAGCCTATTAATGTTAAAGCTAAGAACTTTTTCACATATAAATTGAAAAATGATGGTTTATATAACTTCTCAAAAGTCAAAATTATCCTTCTTCTTCATCTTCGGAACAAGAATTGATTTTTTCAAACCAAGATGGTTTTTAACTGAAAACTATCTAAATAATTGAAAAGGTATATTTGTCAATCTAAACTGAAATTACAAACATTCGAAAGTCTTTTTATATCAAAATGCTTTGAAATTACAGAGAAGAATGACGACTATTAAGCTTGAAAAATCAGAAGTTGAAGAACTGATCAATTATAAATTAAGGAATCTACATAAAGAAATTCAGAATATCCTAGACAGATGGAATGAAACTTCTATAGATAATTTTGTAGAAAAAGCTCGTAATGGCACCTATGAGGAAGCTGAGAATGATGCAATTGATATTCGACAACTAGTTTTAGAACAGAAAAAACTACAAGAATTGCAAGAAAAATTGTAGTTGATTAAAATGAATGCAGATGCAAAGATATTCACTGCTCTGAAGTTTATACAGAATACATTTACAAGAAATATAACTAGTTTTAAAAAAGATGAGGATAGACCAGTAATAAGCATCTATTTCGATATTGGGATTAATCTTAACAATTTCATAACTCAGAGAAAAATTTTAAAAAGAGAACTAATATGTTAACTCCCTTTTTTGAAAAATCCACAGTGATGCAACAAGTGCAACAATCCCCACACCTAGAAGCACAAAGAAATCAACAACTGGAAATCCTCCTGATTCTAGAATATTACCTGCTGCCATATAGTTGAAAATTGAAAAATATTTCAGTACTTTAAGGGATTCAACCATACCTCCAATTCTCACAATTATATACATAGCTAATATTACAAATGCTGATACTCCCAAAGCTTTACGTGACTCTAAAAACAATGCACCACAAAGTAATGAAACTGCCCCAAGAGCAAAGAAAAGCATCCAGATACCAATCAGAGAATAAGTGAGAATGATATAATCCATTTGCTCTCCCATTGCATTTGTACTTAAATAGGAAACGAACAAAATTATGATTGGATACAGCAAGTTGTATGTCAAATAAACTAGAAACTTTTACAATAGAAACCTCCATCGAGGGATAGGCAGGCTAAGCATCATATCAAGTGTTTTTTTGTCAACCTCCGTAGTAATCATTCTTGATGGAAAGAAGATAACAAGAAACACCATAATCATTTCTAGCCAGATGAAGCAATACATGTAGAACATTCCATTCCAAGTGGATAAGTCACCCATTCCTAAATGTCCTAGAAATGCTGTGTAAGCAGGGCTATTCAGAATCTCTTCAAACATTTCTGAAGCTTTATGTAATTCGGGCCAGATAGCAGCAATCATTGGGATCATCATAACAATAAGAAGAGGAGGAAATATCCCACTTTTCCAATTCTTTAATAGATTTTTCAGATATACTTGTACCATTTCCTTCAACTACTCATAATAATGCAAGAAGATCTCCTCGAGAGATGCATCTTCAATTGTTATTCTTTCAACATCATAATCGATGAGCCATGAAAGGAGTTCATCGATATTTTCTTTAATTTTCAATCTACATGCATTGTTATTTGATTTTTCAAATGATACAATTGATTGAACAGATTTGAAATCTTTCTCATTAGGGCTATTATTAGACGAAAAAACAATTTTTATATTTTGAAGAAATTTATTTTTTAAATCTTCAATCTTCTCTACGAGGATTATTTTACCATCCTTTATAATAGCTACTCTATCACATACAGCTTGAACTTCGGAAAGATCATGCGAACTGAGAAATATGGTTATCCCTTCAGATTTGAGTTGCTTTATTATTCTATGAAATCTGGAGGTAATTAAAGGGTCCAAACCTGACGTAGGTTCGTCTAGAAGGAGAAATGTAGGTTTTGATGCTAGAGCTAATATGATTCCCACTTGTTTTTTATTTCCGGATGAGAGAGTTCTGATTTTTTTGGTTAAATCAACTGTAAAATTATCTTTAAGTTCTTTTAGAAATTCTTCCTTATGAGGTTTAAATTTGTTGAAATATTTGATTAATTCAGCACCAGTGAAATTATCGTATAAAGCTAATTCTCCAGGTATGTATCCTATCTTTTTTCTAATCTCGATATAATCTTTTTTGTGATCAAAACCAAGAACAGTTATTTCACCTGTTTGAATATGAAGATAGTTTAGAATTGCTCTCATAGTTGTTGTTTTACCTGCACCATTAGGTCCCAGAAAACCAAAAATTTCACCTTTATAGACAGTAAAACTAACTTCTTGGGCTCCAATGACTTCCCTTCCAAATTTCTTAAACCTAAGATTAATTTCACGTCCGTAGATTTTTGTTAAATTATCAACTCTAAGTATGACTTCACTGGACATTTCTTTCGACTGTCGAATAAAAGGTTAATTTATAAACTTATCACTTTTTTCAGCAAATTCCTTCGGTTAGAAACAGTTTCAGTAGATTTAAAATCTTATTTTCCTTTTTTTATATCTTTTTTTTCATCCAGCTTTAAGTAACAATGCCCAGATCCAATCAATAAGTGTGTGCAGTAACATCGCAGAAAACAATCCACCAAATATCCAGCAAACACCATAAATAACTCCTGCAATTGCTGCTAGAAGAATGTACACCCAGATTAATTCAGGGGAAGTATTATTCCAATGTGTTACTGCAAAAGCAATGGAAGCTAATACAACTGCTACCCATCGCCAATAAGGATATATTTTACTCTTTTTTTTCACAATCTTTTCAGTCAATTGATGTTGTATAATGCCTCTAGCAATTGTTTCCTCAGGTAAAGCTATCGTAAGCCATATTCCTATAAAACTTACAACAAACATCCCAAAACCTGGCCATTCAGGAGACCAAACTAAGAAATCTGTTATTAAATCTATAGGGATAGCTATTAAGCAAAGAATTAACAATCCTATGAATGGAGTGAAGAGTTTCTTTAGAGTGATTTTCCAGTTGAATTTTTCAGTAAACTCTTTTAATTGAATGGAAAAGAGAAGGAGAATCAAAGCAGACATCCATAAAGCATTAAATTCATACTTCATCTCATCGAAACCATTAATCACGTCGTAAGTGTATCTATTATCAAATCCAATAGCAAAAATTACTACAGCTGAAATGTGGAAGATGAAATCTATCCTTTTTATGTGACGATGCTTAATTAGTACAGGAAGAATCATAAGAGCTGTAGGAAGGATATACCAGAGAAGATAGGAATACAGAGCTGAAACAACATCTTGTGAAAATATCCATGAAAGGAGGGGAAGAAAAACTACTAGGGATACTACTCCCCAATAGAACCATCTCTTTGAATTCAGTGATTCGATAATCTTAATATTCGTTAATGGAACAAGAAGGAAGAAAATAACACTTGCTAGAATAAACATGAGAATTGCAAAAAGAACCGATTGAACAGTTGTTTCTTGTGGTTCGACCAGCACAACTGTTACAGTAAGTATCAAAGATGTTAGTACAATAAAGAATGAACAGAATATGAACTTCTTATTTTCTGGTTCCATATATTTACTAAAATTATGTACTTTTAAATTACACTCTCCCTTTTTATTGGTTATTGTTACCTTGAACTTCAAAGAGAAATAGAGGTGTCAAATAGTAAATGCTTTTATTTCAAGAATTATAGTTTTAATCATGGCTCGAAAGGTTATGATATTGATTTTAGGATGTTTTGTTGCAGCTGCAGGTTTGTTTTTTGTACTTTCAGCTACTGCATTTCCAAAACTAGCAGAAATTAGCATTTTTCTATCTCCCAAATACTCTGTAGCAGATTTAGGTGAAACAGGAATGATTTTTGTTCGTAGTTTATCAGCAGTTTTAGGAGGATTAATGATTGGCTGGGGGATAACTATTATGTATTTTGCTTATCATTTCACTAGAAAAGCAAGGTTATTTCTGTTAATAGCTATTATAACATGGTTTACAACAGATAGTATTGGATCTTTACTAAATGACCTTCATTATAATGTTATTTTAAATGCTGTTTTTCTTATCTTTGGTTTGTTAGTTCTATTCTTATCAAAAACGGAAGAACAGTTAGAAGAAAAGGCTTGAAACCTTTTTTACTCTTTCTAATATGGTTTATCTCGCAATTTATCTTTAGTATTTATCTGTTCAGCCCATTGAATCCAGCTATTATTAGCGAATGGGACATATTCATGTAGATCGAATGGAACAAATTCTATTTTCTTTAATTCTTCTCGAGGAACAGCTTTTTCATTTGAGAGGTAATCAACAGAAGCAAGAATAAGTTTGTTAAGAGTATCAACAATTTCATATATCTTTTTGTTAATATAGTCAAGCTCAGGAGCAGAACTTAATTTTGCATGAAAATCAGGTAAATAATTAGTAGCAAAAATCCCTGCTCCACCTATTGGTAAACCTCCTGCCCATCTAATATTGTTTGCTTTTGCAAATTGCTCATAGATCTGTAAAGCTACTTTATTATGATAGTATTCAAGAAATCCTGCATTTGAAATTGCAAACAACAATTGGTCATTGACTTTTATTTCTCCTGTTTGGACTTTTTCAGTTATTAATTCCATTAGTTTTGTAGTCATATAGGGAGCAGAGTCTATATAAAGAGGTGTGGAAAGAATAATGATTTTACAGCTGCTTACCGCTGTAATC
>JAUVXQ010000126.1 GCA_030603505.1 Candidatus Heimdallarchaeota archaeon
GATAGTTGTTCATACATAGAGTTGTTATCATAAGAGACATTTGCTAACAAGAAATCTACTTTACCAGGTAACACAGTATCATTAAAATTATGGACTAAAATGCCATCTAAACCAGAGATTTGAAGTGATAACCAATTCAAATCCTCTATAATTTCATTTCTTAGAATTTCGTTCTCCTTATATATTTGACTGGTTTCATTGAAAATTAATAGTTGGGCAGTAAGATTGTCCTTTGTCAATCCATTTAGTTCTATCGAAATTAAAGAATAAATAGATGGAATACCAGTACTGTTCACTAGACTTATATTAGGAACAGAGAAAGAAGAAACAAGTAAGAACATGAACAAACAAATGAGAGATGTTTTTTTCTTTTTCATTATCAAACCTTCTTTTCAATTATGGTTGACATAAGTAAAGTGTTGTTAGTAAATCACAAGAATCCATTGGATGTTGATCCCAATCTGGATAGTTTATTGTAATATAAAAATAAGCAACATCAAAAGCTTGCTCTGTATCATAATAATTAAAATAGTAACTTTGACACATTTTTCGTAGAAAAGGACTATGCATACGGTTTATTCTATCATCTAATGGCGAACTAGGATTATAACCCATATCCTGATGCCACGCTAATTCATCCCACTCACAAGCTACCATTAAATGCTTTTTGTTATCTAATTTTTCCCCTTCATCAAGAAAACCTTCTGAATGGCAACTATCTACGATATAAATTAAGTTATCCGTTTCTAAATTTGTAAGCCAACCTTTCAATTCTATATCCGCAACACCCATAAAGAGTGGAGTCCACTCATATTCGGGAAACAAAGTGGTTGAATGAGAATGTATCCACGCATCACCCCATCCTGGTGCGAGCACAGCATGTCCATGTGCTGAAAATAAAACTACTACAACGTCTTTTTCTATCTCTTTTATAGCTAAGGTATCTAATATACCACTTACATCACTATCGTACCAATCATAATGAGTAGCGAAATAACCAGGGATGTATTTCGCCCTATCGCTTAGAAGCATATCCCTAAATGGTTCAATATTACTTCTCCATTTAAGTGGCATAGTAGAATGTTCATCATATAAATCAAATCCAAAACCAACAAAATGGCACAGTACTGGATTTACAGTGAATGATACGCTATCCACAACAAAACTATTAACAATTACTCCTCGCTGTTTTGCACCAAATGGAGTATAGCCTCCGCTAACAGACACTGAAACAGTGAAAGTATGTAATCCTCTACCATATTTATCTATAAAGTTATTTACATCATAGTGAATATCTACTCCTACGTAATGAAGAGAGTGATCTAACTGTCCATCAATATACGTTTTATATGATATATATGGACCATAAATGGAGAATCTAAATACAATATTATCATGATTTAGTAAATGATCAAAGTCATCTCCTTGCTGTGGTTTGTTTATCACAACAGTAGTTGCAGCGAATATTTCTGTGATTAAGATTGAATTAAACACTAAACAAACCATAATTAATGAAAAAAGCATTTTTTGTTTTCTATTTTTCATATTTTCTTTCAACTACTTTTTTGTTTAAAAATATAATTAAACATTTATAAACATTATACTATAGACAGTAACGCATATCCCAAAACTAATCTGAGTAGACTAGAGACACTCTAAGGGAGAAAGAGCGTTTTAACGGAGAAAAAGGGAAAAACCGCAAAGACCGAAGAGTCTAAGAAGTGAGTGTCAGATCTTTAACTACTATAATACTACAAAAATTAGACTCTCAAGTAGTTAAGCAGTTTATTGAGTTAAATGAAGATTTTGTTAGAATGAAATTTACAGAGAAAAGAGCAGAAGATCGAAGGAAGGGGGGAGCACCAAGGTTAGGTGAAAGGTGGGTAATAGTCTTACTTTGTGTGATTGGAAGGATAGAAGGAGTACCATGGAGAACATTACCTCTAAAACTGTCTTTATGTGTCTTTCTGACAAAAGAAGGGTACCTTAGGACTATACCTTCGAAAACGACTTTTCACAGAGTATGGCAAGACATAGGAGTAGAAGTATCAGAGAGTTGGATAAGAGCTATAGGCTACAATACTGCTGTAAAATGGGAAGACTCGGAGTGTGTGGAAGACAGTTCAGGGTATAAATCACTACCATTAACCTCTGGCGTTAACTTAGGTGAGCAAAAAGACAACTGAATAAGACTTCCAAACTTTTCCGCAAAGTGCATATTATTATCTCTCTTCCTTCCTCCAGTAATTCCATAGTCTAACATAATATTCGACAAAACTAACAACTATTTATACTTGAAAATTCACCCTTCTTAACCCTTTTCGTAAGCAAAAACACCTTAAGTCGTTTCTGACTAACGTCTAGATACATTAGTAGTCGGCTCTAACATACGACAACAGTAATAATAGGTGTTTTTACACCCTCTAATTACTCAATAGTTTTTCTTCTATAATAATTCAACAATTTAGTCTGATCTTTCCCTCGACAAAAATCTTTTATCAAAATTTTCCCGTTCCAACCTTTTTTACTCCCTTTTCTTATCCTTTTCTCCTATTAACCTAAACTAATTCGCATTTTTCTTTCGACAAAGAGAATCCCTTATGTTACTTCAAGTTTTATTTTTATAGATTTGTTTTAATATTTTTCTTTCTCTTGATATTTTTATTTCTCTAATAATTCTGTAAAATTCCCCTTTTCTAACAAAGATACCTATTGCAATTGAGAAGAAAAAATGAATAGTCGTTACTATGAGTCCTGTATAATTCTCCCAAAAGAATATCATTATCAATCCTGGTACCAATAACCATAAACTTGCAGATATAAAAGTTAAACTAAAAAAAAGTATTCTTTTATCTCCAGCTAGTAGATATGAAGAGAAATCCTTTTTTAAACAGGGCTGGGATAAGGTTCCTAAATAAAATCCTTCTAATTGTATCCTCAGAACTTTTCCTATTACAAACTGAGAAATAGGGAAACCAGCTCCTAAAATAATAAACTGTGATAAAAATCCCATTACAATGTTGTCAATAAAGAATTTGACACTAGGGTTGAAGGTAAAAAAAAATGTGATTATTCCACTTGTTTGCGAAAAAACGAATATAGTAACACCAAAACCCAATAGAAGAATAAACCAAATCAAACCATAAACTATCGAAAAAGAAGAACCATGCTTTTTCTTAAAAATTTCATCTCTTATTTTTTTACAGATACTTACTAAACTCTCTGAAGATAACATTTCAGGTCTTCTTTTCAGTATTCCAACTATTCTGTAGAAGCGTTTACACCCATAATGAAAAGATGAATCCTCTCGTAACTCTTGTTGAATTTCTTTTAGTTGTTGAGTATAATAATCAGGATTCAGAGACATAACAATTTTCCTATTCAGCGTTAGACATTAAATATAAAAAGAATATTATATTTCTCTTCTTTTAAAAAGAGCGTTTTCTTGAAAAAAGAAAAGGAAAGGAAGGATTAGTACCAACTTGTTGATCTTCCAAATAATTTCTTTCTTGTTTTAGATCGTCTTGTTTCTTGATAACGTCTTTTAAATCCTAGTTGTAGTGTTCGAATAATCAATAGCCCACCAGTAATTGCCCCGAAGATACCAGAATATCCCCAGATTTGTTGTACTGCAAGAAAGATACCAGCTAAACAGAGTAAACCGAAAAAGACTGATAAAGCGCTAATTTGTACCCAATATGAAGCAGAGCGAGGGGTTTTTGTTATTACAGTTCTTCCAGTTGCACCATCCATAATAGCATCAAAGCTTCGACCATGAACTTCATAATTTAGGAAGTAAAAAGGAATGTGAAGCTGGTAGACACTCTTAACTATAGGATTGTCCGTTACTTCTATAATTTGTGTTATTTCTCTTAGAATTAACCCTCTATGAATATCTCTCATAGAATTAACAGCCTCTTGTTTAGCTTGATCCAAGTTAAATATACTTGGAACTACATCAGCTTTTATTTTCTTAGCTTCGTTTTTGTCATAGTAAACTTTTCCTCTAGTTGCAATTTGAAAATCAAGCAAGTATTGGTTAACTTCCTCTGCAGCGAAAATTATGAATTCACGTTCATCATCAAAAACTCCTTTTTCAGGTTTCAGATGGAATTTGATTTGTCTATAACCAGATCTGTAAGGCCAGCTATAAGTTGCATACTCTCCATTCCCAGTATAATTTGATCGATTATGAACAGTAATTATCCAGTAGGGATAATACTTCAAACTGACTTTAGTAAACTTTAGAGATTTGTGTAAATCATCAGGAGCTCCAGGGTGCTTTAATAAATCTCCTACAAGTTCTGTTCTAATTTGTGATACATCATAAACAACAGGTAGCATAAAGTGTTCAATTATTTT
>JAUVXQ010000030.1 GCA_030603505.1 Candidatus Heimdallarchaeota archaeon
CAATAGATAATCTGTAGTAAAGACTCCTTCCACCGCTCTCACCGAAAGCTGTACTGATTATCTTTCTTATTTTTTTATCCTCTGTTATCGGAATATCGTTGATGTAAGCTTCTCCAGAGGTTGGTAAAAGTAATGTTGAGAGAATCTTAGTAAGTGTCGTTTTTCCAGCACCATTTGGTCCAAGCAGTCCTAGAAATTCACCTTGCTTAATTTTGAGTGATATATCATCTAACGCATGTATCTGTCTCCCCCGTTTATTGAATGACTTGGATACATTGTGAAGCTCTATACTCATTTCATGAATTATTTAATTCCAAACTATTTAAAACCAGCAAAAACCTTATTTCACCTTAAAAACATGTCATCAAAAACACTATTTCTTCCTGTCTTAGTTACTTAAAGAAAAGGTTGTCTTGTCAATTTTTTTCTAAAGGCTTTTTTAGCTCATTGTAGATCAAATTAACTCGTTCGTAAAATCCTTTTGTATGATAAGTGCTTGATAATTCCAACTTATACCTATCATAATGATGCGCCCATTCGTGAATTAACGTCCTCAAAAAGGTCTTAGGAGCCACATATTTTTGCGTTTTAGCTGTTCTACTATATACTGAAATTGATGAATGCTTATTTTCTCTTCCTCTTGTTCTATGCACACCATAATATTGATTCCCACTTCTTGTTAATCTTCGCTTTCCACCTGTAAATACTGGTAATGAGGGAAGTTTATATTCCGTATTTAGTTCCTCTATAATATTATTTGAGTATTGTTTTATTGTGATATTGTCTTCGTTTTTTAACGCCTTTGCAAGAATTTTTACATTTGTTTGGAATGATATTAGCTTGTTCTTAGATGGTAAATTGATTTCAGTATTATTGGATTTTTTATAATCTCTGTTCTGCTCTTTTGTCCATTCTTTGTTTGTATAAGAATTCTTTTTCATGTTTTTTTTCAGAGGAGGTTTAATTTTTGGAGTTAACAATTGGTAAGGTACTCTAAATAGAATCTGATCATTAACGATGACAGTTACTGTTTTCTTATTCAACCGTTTGATTATCCCTTCAATGTGCTCTCCTCTATAAAGAAAACTAACTTTTTTTTCCGAATCCATGGTTTTCTATATCCTTATTTGAGGAGTAGTGTTTTCTTTTCTATTAATGTCTGTAATTTCCTAGTAATATAATTTTTAGTGATTTTTCTGCCAATTTCCGATTCTATTAGAGATGAAATAGTATTTGTTTTCTTAAGTTATCTAAAACTTAAGATTGTGATGAGCATGTGCTTCTGAACCATCTTTGAGGTAGATTACGATATCAATTCGAAATGTACCCCAGCCTCTAGCACTAAAAGCAAACTTTGTGTCACGGTTTGTTACAACTTGAATCGGATCAGGAAAACTTGGATGTAAGTGGTACTCGACTTTATCAACTGAATCCAGTTTAGTATCGTCTTCATCCAAATAAATTGTCCATTCATACCATGTGTAGTCTCCTCTAGAGATGTCAGGCAAGGATTTTGCATCATTGTTAAATTTGAATTCCATTTGTTTATTCATAGCTTTTTCACCTTTTTTAGAATTTTATTGACTTTAAATGGACGTGTTGTCCACTTTTTCACATTACCATTATCATCCGGCATTTCAACAAGTGTAATATCAATTGAGTCTGAATAATCAACAGTCAAAGGGGAATTTGGATGATTCAACGAAAGAACCCAATTTCCAAAGTCGTCTGTAATATCAGCCTTTCCATTATATTTGTTTTTTTGTACGTTGTCACGAACTAGCATCGTACATTGGTCAACATTGAGATCTACAATATTAGGAAAATCAAAACCAATGATAAATGGTGTTTTAGGAGTAAAGACTCCAGGTTTCTTCCATAAAATAAGTCCTACAACAATTATGAGTAAACCTATTAGAGTCAATCCACCAATTACAACTTCAATATGGTCTTTTCCTAAAAATATAAGTGTTGATTCAATAATAAGTGCCAAAAGAGTGAAATAAGCAATAGGTGTTTTGACTGCTTTAATGATTTTTGTCCAGTTACCAGTTTTACTATTATCTGACATTTTTATCCCATTTATCTTTGTAAACTTTTTATTTATATTTTATTGTCTTTTTTCGAGATTTTTTTGAGGTTACATAATGATTAATAGATTTTACAGAAAATGGAAAATGCTCATTTGGTAACTAAAAATTGCCAAATATCAAGATAGAACGTTTTTCTATTCTGATATTTCTCTAATTAGGTTTTCTATCTCTTTTATTGAGATACCAGTTTTTTCTTGCAACAAAGAATAAACCCTCTTTATATGAAAAACACTCTCTTTCATTTTTTCTACTGCTTGTTTACGCATTCCTAGCTCTTCAGCTCCCAGATTAAATGAGATAGATATGTCAAATAATCTTCTACAAATAGCTAAAACTTCAAAGAATTCAATCTCTTCTACTTTCCCTCCAGATAGATTTTCATATGTCGATAAGATTCTATCCCGAATTTCTTTTGATGTGAAAGCATCTGTTAGTAATAATGTCCACCCCAAATCTAATCTAAAATCTCCAACACTACAACTTGACCAATCTATAACATAATATCTTTCGTTTTTAGTTATTAATATGTTATGAGGGTGAAAATCTTGGTGTATAACAGACATTTTATCACAAGGAACATTTATTATTCTATCTGTTAACCATTTAGTAATCGGTCTTAGCTCCCCCTTATTGAAATAATCAAGTTTCTTTTCAAAATTGGATAGATGGTTTACTATGAAACTATACGGGTTTGAGTATGCATACTTTATCTTTTCATCAGAAATAGACGCCCAATCTAAATTATGAAGATTGATAAAAAGTTCACAGAATTTTGGTATTATCTTATTATCAATTATTTCTTGATCACTAGCTTCAAGCGCTATAAGAAACCTTTTTCCCATGTTTTCTCCATCAATTTTCTCCATCATCATGAAAGGTTTTCCTAGAATAGATGAATCTTTTTCAACCAACAAGGGTTCAGGTACTGGATATTTTGCTTCAAAAAGTTTTTTCATAGATTTATATTCTTTCACAGCTTTATTTTCTGCAAAATTACCTAGGTACATCCTTAAGATTAATTCTTCTTGTTTTTCGTTTCCATTTTCATGAAATACTATTGTAAATGTAGATATCTCTGTCTCCCATCCATTAGTAATGTTGCTAAATTCGTTGATTTGCAAATCTTTTTTGTTTGGACATGCGTTTTTAAGGTATTTGAGTATCTTTTCTTTCAGCTGTATCACTATTACCCTTTTTATGATGTAAGTTTTATATAGTGAAATAATAGAAAAATATTGTGTATAGGATGAAGATTATTGTATCAAAAAGTAAGGATTCATGGACAGGTATACTTCTTAATGAAGGAAAATTATACTATTCTTCTTATTCTTTTAAAAACAAAAAAGAAGCTGTTACTTATTTATCAAAAATAGCAAAAGAAGAAGTGGAAGTTGAAGAAAGAGGTCATCCAATTTTAGATGCTATCAATGGCATTGTGAATGGCACATCTTTTGATCTACCAAAAATCAATTTTGATTTTAGTGGATTTACGGAAAAAGAAATCGATGTTTTAAATGAACTTCTAAAAGTACCAGCAGGAGAAGTTGTTTCATATGGAGAACTAGCCAAAAGAGTTGGAGTTCCTTATGGAGCTCGTTTTGTTGGCAATGTTATGATGAAAAACAGATTTGGGCCAATAGTTCCTTGTCATAGAGTAATTCTTTCTAGTGGTAAAATAGGTAAATTTGCTGGAAAAAGTAATCACCCGATGAAAAAACGAATGCTTAGACAAGAAAAAGCTACGTTCAAAGAATGATTTCTAGAAAAATGAGAAAAATAAGGGTTATGCCTTATTTGAAGTCTTGTTAATAATTTTATTAACTATTTCAAGGAATACATTTTTCGTTAAATCATTAGTATTGACAGCGGGTTCACCTATATCACCAGCCTCACAGATTTCAGGTATTATGGGAATGACACCGAGAAAATCGAGAGAAAGATCTTTAGCTACATTTTTTCCACCGTCTTTTTTAAAGATGTATGTTATTTCATTACAGTGTTGACACTTAAAACCGCTCATATTTTCTATGACACCTATAATTGGAACATTGGTAACTTCAGCAAAGTTGATTGATTTCTTAACATCTAGAAGTGAAACTTCTTGTGGTGTAGTAACAATTACCATACCGTCCAGATCTTTCACTGTTTGAACTATGCTTAATGGTTCATCACTGCTTCCAGGTGGTAAATCTACTATGAAAAAGTCTAACTCTCCCCATTCGACATCTTTTATGAGCTGTTTTAAAGCCTTAATTTTCATAGGACCTCGCCAAATTATAGCTTTGCTTTTATCCTCAAGTAAGAATTCGATTGAAACGATTTTTATATTACCGACTTCTATTGGAAGGATTTTATTGTCTTTTGATTGTAAAGTTGCGTGCTCAACCCCAAACATTAATGGGATATTTGGTCCTGTTATATCTGAATCTAAAACTCCTACTTTATAACCTAGATTGGCTAATGTTTGTGCAATGTTTACTGTTATGGTAGTTTTTCCTGTACCACCTTTTCCACTTAAAACAGCAAATTTATG
This sequence comes from Candidatus Heimdallarchaeota archaeon, assembly GCA_030603505.1. The sequence continues at coordinate 4,627 of JAUVXQ010000030.1, forward strand.
CTTAAATTTGCTTAATATTCCTTCAATTATTTTGTCCTCTTCTGTTTGGATGTTAGCTTGCATTTTATAACCTCTATATTTCTATGTGGTCGTTTTTTAGCAACTTAAAAAGTCGATGATACAACGATAGTGCATCAAAATGAACAGAAACCATGGATTGTGAAAGATAAATTCCCGAATTCACTTATGTATAGGAATAAATATCGAATTTTCTGACATTGCATTTCAAAAAAAGACTAGATTAAAGAAAAAATACGTAATAATTACTTTGATTTTAGGAGAAAAACCGATTTTATTTTTGATTAGATATTGGAATAAATTTAAGAATATTCTCTCTTTAAATGGCCTAATGCTAGGATTTTCAGTAGCAGTTGGAATATTTTCGTTTTCGACTTTAGTGGTAGGTTTAGTGTTATTAATAATTAAACAGCACAGCATTTCTTCTACTGCCTTCTATTATTTCGCAACCGCTATTATTTCATTAATTGGATGGGTTTTAGGTGATATGCTCCAAGTTTATTTCAGTCAAATAAATAGGGTAAAAGCAATTAGAGTAGCATCACAATTTGCTACAATAAGTAGTATGGTTGCAATGATTGCTATAATTCTATTTACAAGAGTTCTAACTTCTCGAAGAACACTTGATTCAATAATTGTTTTCATAGCTGTCGCTATTTTTGGTGGAGTTGTAGGCTTAACTCTGTCTTCAAGTTATCAAGTAAACCCATCACCCATTGGAACAAGCAATATAATCTTCTATATAACGGAAACAAATTTATTATGGCTAATTTTAAATGCAGGATTAGTACTTTTTGCTGGTGTTTTCTTCCTAGCATACTTAATTAGACAAAGATCTTTTGTTGGAGATAAAAGCAAGAAATCTTTGAACACAATGATGATTGGTGTCATAATAGCTTTTTTCGTTAGTATATCAATATATGCTACTAGAAAAATTTATCTTGCTTATACTTCTAAAATTATTATTTTACATTTAGAATTGGTCAGTGTAGCAATAGGAGCTCTGATAATCAGTTTTTCAATTGTTACTGGAGGAACACAAGCTTTTTACTATTCATCTGAAATAACAGGATTATACATTTTTGATAATGATGGGGTTGTTTTGCATTCCTGTGTTGGTAAGGGGCGGCTTAATGTTGATGGTAGTAGTATCTCCGGGATTGTAGCAGCCTTTGCTATATTTATCAAAGATTTAATCGGTAAAGATGTCTACCCTAAAGAAGTTGATTTAGGTCAACATTCTCTGATGTTAGAAACTCAAAAAAACATCTTTTGTTTGTTAGTGTGTAAGCATCCAACAGCCCAATTACGCCAGGGGCTTCAAAATGTACTGAATAATTTTGATGTTCTTTTGACTAATGATGAGATTTCTTCAATAATAGAAAAATATTTAGCATTTACACCAACTTCTTCTTCATAAAATTTAAAAACGTAAAGAATTCTTGATTCTTAAGGAAACTACACGGAGAATAATATAATGATTGGTGAATGTGTTCTTCCCATTTGAAGCTCTACCTTTGAAATTTAGTGGTTTCCAGATTTTATTCTTAAGAAAATCTATTTTAAGGATTGGAAGTAAAGCTTTTAATTTAGCGTTTTGGCTCTACAATTCAAAGCGTTGTATGGAATTATCAGCGAACTATAGACAAAAGGAGAAACAAGGAGATTATCATGACGATTTTTCTCGAAGTGATACGTGAGATCGAAAAGAAATGGCAAAAGAAATGGCAAGAAGATAATGTTTTCGTAGGTGTTATTGATAAGAACAAACCAAAATGGTTTCTAACAGTGTCTTACCCTTATGCTACTGCACCTCTTCACATAGGTCATAGTAGAACTTATGGTTTAGGCGATATATTTGCCAGATATAAAAGACAACAAGGATACAATGTTTTGTGGCCAATGGGTTTTCATATAACTGGTACACCAGTTCTCGCTGTATCCTGGAAAATTCGGAATAACGATGAAGATGAATGGAAAAAATATCGTGAATACATTTCAATATATGAAAAGGATACAAAAAGAATTGAGGAAGTAATCTCTTCTTTTACAAAACCAGAAAATGTTGCTAGTTATTTTGCAAAGAAAATAATTCAAGATTTTCTAAAAATGGGATATTCACTTGATACTACTAGACAATTCACTACAGGAGATTCAGAATACAACAAATTCATTGAATGGCAATACATCAAGCTAAACAATAAAAACCTGATTACTAAAGGAAATCACCCTATTTTATGGTGCATAAACGATAAAAACGCTGTTGGTGAAGATGACATTCAAGCAGGAGATGAGCTTAAAGTTGAAGTTACTGAGTTTGTTGGTATTAAATTCATTCTTGAAAATAACTCCTTTTTAGTTGCAGCTACACTTCGACCCGAAACAATATTCGGAGCAACCAATGTTTGGATACATCCTGATGGTTTCTATTGTGAAATCTCCATCGATGATGAAACATGGATAATTTCTAAAGAAGCAACTATGAAGCTAATGGAACAGGATCATAAAATCACCATAATTAGAGAGCTGAAGGGTGAAGAAATCTTAGACAAGATTGTTGAAGTTCCAATAACAAAAAGTAAAATTCCTGTTTACCCAGCTAATTTTATTGATACTGATCATGCTACTGGTATCGTTTATAGTGTTCCTGGGCATGCTCCTTATGATTATGCTGCTTTAGTTGATTTGCAGAAAGATGAAAAAACAATTGAAAAATATGCTTTAAATTCTGAAAAGCTGAAACAAATAAATCCTATATCCATGATTAAAGTAAAAGATTATGGTGATTTTCCAGCAGTAGAGATATGTCAGAAATTGAGTGTTAAATCGCAAGAAGATACTGGAAAATTAGAAAAGGCTACTCAAACGATTTACAAGGATGAATATTACTCTGGGATTATGAAGGATAATACAGGAGACTTCGAAGGATTAAAAATTGAAGAGGCAAAAGATAGAATCGCAGATGTTCTATTTGATATTAATTTAGCAGCACCTATTTATGAGACATCTGCTAAAGCTTCTTGTAGATGTGGTGGTCAAATTATTGTAGCAATTATTCAGAACCAATATTTCCTAAATTATGGAGATGCTGAATGGAATAAAAAAGCATTCGAAGCATTAAATAAAATGACAATCATTCCAGAAAAATATAGACAAAGTTTTGAAAATACTTTCAATTGGTTAGATAAAAGACCTTGTGTGAGAAGAAGAGGACTAGGAACAGAATTTCCATTAACAAAAGGAGAAGGATGGATAATTGAGTCACTGAGTGATTCAGTGATTTATATGGCATATTACACAATTGTTAAACACATAAAAAAGAACAATATAAAAGCTAATCAACTGAAACCTATGCTGTTTGATTATATCCTTCTAGATGAAGGTGACATTAAGAAAGTAAGTAAGAACACAGAATTATCCGAACATGTTATTAAACAAATGAAAGAAGAATTTGAGTATTGGTATCCTAATGATCTTAGACATACTGCTATTCATCATATCTCTAATCATTTATCATTCGCAATCTTTCATCATGTAGCGATATTCCCTGAAAAATACTGGTTACCTGCTTTCTCATTAAACGATATGCTAAGTCGCTTCGGAGAAGCGATGAGTAAGAGTAAAGGAAATGTTATTCCCATAGCCCTTGTTCCTGAGAAATACAGTGTTGACCTAACAAGATTACATTTAGCATCTGTTGCAACACCAGAGACTGTGTTAGAATGGAAAGATACAGAAGTAAATTATGCCAAACAGAGGTTGAGGAAATTCTGGGAATATTCTTTAAGTGTGATAGATATCGCTGGAAAGAAAAACATTGCCTACTCATTCCCATCAAAAATATTGCATTCTTCTGTAAAAACCAACCTAAAAAGTGCTCTAGAAGCAATTGAGAAGTTCAATGCAAGAGACTATATTTTAGATGGATTCTATGCTAATATAAGAGCGATTGATGAATATTATAAAATAGCAGAACATCTACCAAAAACTGAGAAAAACGCTGTTTTAAGAGACATTATTGAGAAGATAGTCATTATTATGGCACCAGCAATTCCGCATATCTGTGAAGAATTGAATGAGAGAATGGGGTTTACAGACTATGTTTCGTTGAAACAAATTCCAGATATTGTTATTACTAATGAAGATTTACTCTACGCACTGCAATCTAAATATATGACTGATTTAATGGAAGATATTGAACAGATAGTCAAATTAGTTAAAACTAAGCCAAAGAAAATTCATATCTACATCAATGCAGAGTGGAAGAATGTATTATATGAATTAGCAAAAACAATATTTGAGGAAGAAGCAGTGCAGATAGGTAAAGTAATGTCAGCAGTTAAAGATAACAATGAACTAAGTAAGTACATTAAGGAAATTGCAAATGAAGCAAAATTAATGCTGAAGGATCCAACAATATTTCGAATCAAAATACTATCTGCCAAAAACCAAAAAAATGCAATAGAAGGATATAAAGAATTCATAAGTGATAAATACAACAATGCTGAAATCCTAATTCATATGGCTGACGAAAAAGAGATTTATGATCCACAAAAGAAAGCCCAAAAGGCTAGACCAATGAAACCAGCATTACTTCTGGAATAGTGCAATTAAGGACTAATTAATTTAAAATATAATTTATCTTTCTTTTTTCATTTATTACGAAAACACTATTCTCCAAGCGTATAATATTGAAACATGAATAATTTTATATAGACTTTGTAACCATCTTTGATAGAAGCACTTTCATGAAGAGTACATGAAGTCATATTATATGACGGGAAAAGCACGTAAGTATTAAATAAGGCATCATGTATATTAGAAGCGAAAGTATCAAACCCACAAGATGGGTGAAAATTATGATGTTGAACAGTTCAAAATTAGACGGAATGACACTGAAAAAAATGGTCATATCTGCTACAAAAAATCTAGAACATACAAAAGAAGAATTAAACGCTATAAATGTCTTCCCTATACCAGACGGTGACACAGGTGTTAATATGTTTTTGACTATGCGTACTGTTGTGGAACAATTTAACGATGTTGAGCCCAGTTCCGTTCGTGAAGCTGCAGAATTATTGACAAAGGGGAGTTTCATGGGAGCTAAAGGTAATTCTGGAGTCATTATCTCCCAATTTTTCCAAGGTTTTTGCGCTGAAATCGAAGAGTATGATGAAGTTTCAGTTAAAGAATTTGCTAAAGCTCTTCAAACTGGCTCTGAATGGGCTTACGAAGCTGTTTTGAATCCTGCTGAAGGTACGATTTTAACAGTTATCAAAGATACAGCTAATAAGGCTCGAGAAATCGTTGATGAGAACGGAGGTTGGTCAGAAATGATAATAGAATCATATAAAGAGGCTGTTTCTTCGTTAGAAAATACTCCTAATCTATTGCCTGTTTTAAAAGAGGCTGGAGTAGTTGATGCAGGAGCTATGGGTTTTGTTAATGTCTGGTTAGGTTGGTGTTTCCAGCTTATGGACAGTTTAGGTATAAAAATTACTCATATTGAAGAAGAGTTTGCTAAAATGCAAAAATAACCTCTCTCTTTTCCTTTTACTTATTATACTCTGTTTTCTAACAATTTTTAAAATAAAAAAAATAAAAATGGTGAAAGGTTATTGATAATTTTCAATTTCCTTTAATATTTTATTGATAAAGTCTGGAATGTTTACTCCAAATTCTACTTTATTTCCCCTGGATCTTACTGCTATTGTCTTAGATTCAAGTTCTTTATCACCAACATTTAGTATATATGGGATTTTGTTTAAAGTAGCTTGCCGGATTTTATATTCCATTCTTTCACCACTCGTATCTGCTTCAGCGCGAATTTCTGCTTTACTGAATTCTTCAACTACTTTTTTAGCGTAATTTACATGATTGTCAGTAATTGGAATAACTACTACTTGTATAGGACTCAACCAAACAGGCATTTTTCCCTCATAGTGTTCGACCAGTATTGCTAAGAACCTCTCTGTTGCACCAAAGATTACATGATGAATAATATAAGGTACATGCTTTTGATTGTCTTCTCCTAAATAATTAATGTTAAATCTTTCAGGTAAGTTGAAATCAACTTGAATAGTTGATAATTGCCATTTTCGACCTATTGCATCTTTGACATCTACATCAATTTTAGGACCATAAAAAGCTCCTTCACCCTTCTTAATTTTAAAAGGGATATTAACACGATCCATGGCATTTATCAACGCATTGGTTGCATGTTCCCAACCTTCTTCTGTTCCAATAGCTTTTGCAGGTTTAGTACTTATGAAATATTCCCATTTTTCAAACCCAAAAGTCTTGTAGAAATGTTCAACCATATTTATTACGTTAACAATTTCATCTTCTAATTGGGAAGGTAGCATGAATATATGTGCATCATCTTGAGTAAAGCTACGTATTCTAAATAGACCATGCAAAACTCCAGATAATTCATATCGATAAACAGTTCCCATTTCTCCAATACGTACAGGTAATTCTTTGTATGAATAAGCACGTCTGTTGTAAATCATCATGTGTCCTGGACAGTTCATTGGTTTTACATACCAAAGTTCTCCTCGTAAATCTACAGGAAACATATTTTCGATGAAATATTCAGTATGACCGCTTGTTTGCCATACTATTTCTTTGAATATGTGAGGTGTTTGTACTATACCATATCCAGCTTTCTTGTGTTCTTTTTCCCAAAAGTTTCTCATAGTTTCTAGAATAGTTCGACCTTTGGGAAAGATTAAAGGCATTCCAGGACCCCACTCGTCTGCAGTGTCGAAAAGATCAAGTTGTGGGCCAAGAATTCGATGGTCGCGTTTTTTAGCTTCCTCAAGCATCCTAAGATGCTTCTTAAGATTCTTTTCTGTTGGAAAAGCAACCCCATAAATTCGTTGAAGTGACTCGCGTTTAGCATCACCTCTCCAAAAAGCTGAAGAAACAGTCAGAAGCTTAACGGCTATAATTCTATTAGTTGAAGGAACATGAGGACCCCTGCATAAATCCTTGAATTTTCCATTATCATGGGAGTAGAAAAAGACTTTATTACTATCTTCTATTTCTTCGAGGATTTCTACCTTGAACTTGTTATCTTCTTTTATTTTGTAGTATTCTATCGCTTCTTTGATTGTAAGTTCCTCTCTAACGAAAAGAGTGTCAGCCTTGATGATTTCTTCCATTTTGGCTTCTATTTTCTCTAAGTCCTCTTGAGAAAAAGGTGTTTCAACAGCAAAATCGTAATAGAATCCTTCATCGACAGCTGGACCAATAGTTGGATGAGCACCAGGAAACAACGCTACAACTGCACTTGCCATAATATGTGCAGCACTATGATTCAGTATGTGAAAAGCATCATCGGATTTTGGTGTAATAATCTCAAGTTCACAATTTTTTTCTAAATTATAAGTTAAATCAACAAAGTCGCCATCTACTTTGCCTGCTAAGGCAGCTTTTGCTAAATCTGGTCCTATCTTTTCAGCAACTTCTAGGACAGTTTGTCCTTGTTCAATTTCCATTTTACTATTGTCAACAGTTAACCCAGTTATAATAAATAAAGATTTTTG
>JAUVXQ010000118.1 GCA_030603505.1 Candidatus Heimdallarchaeota archaeon
GATTCTTCAGCATATTGTTTACTACATCTTGACTTGAATAAACACTGTCCCACCGACCAATTCGAGAATAAATAATCGGATCGATGCCGTAAACTGTAACTCTATTGTAGATTAGCTTGCCTTCAGTTCTCAACACTGGCATTATTTCGCCTATACCTTCAATAGTTGAAATATTTGTGGCATATGAAGATTCTACATAGGATGTGTGAATTCGCAAATCTGCGCCATTTTTATAATCTTGTTCTGCTTGTTCATTAGCTCTAATTGTTGCATAGATGTTTAATGTGAAAACATTGAAGCATGATACAATGATGAGTATTATCAAAATTGCAGTTAATTTGCTCTGAGAATTTTTCAAAGAATTCGTAACAAAAAATGATTTGTTTAAGAAGAGTCTGTCGTACAACCACTTTAATTTCCCGAGGATATAGTTACTGAAAAGTGTAGCAATTATTGACAAGAGTATTATAAGCAGAATTATTGATAGAAAGATCATCATACTTTGTTGTGACTGGTAAATATTAAAATTGTAAATATCAACTATATCCCTTTGATTTTGTATCGTATTATAGATCAAATATATCAATGTTAGAACTAGTAGCCCCCCAACAGTGATTATTACTCCTAGTTTTTGGATGCGCTCTCTAGTCTGTTTTTGTTTCTCCTCTACATTGTTTTGTAAAACCATTATTAATTTCACTAAAACGAACAGGCTTGAGATTAAAAGAACACTAACGGTTATGTAAAGTGTTAAGGTATAAGGGAATTTTACTTTTGTAATAAACTCTTTAAAAACTGCTCCTGAAAAACTACCAGAAGCAATGGATGGAATCAAGGATGCTATAACAAAAGAAGCTGCTATAGAGAGCAATATACCTATAAATGTTAAGATTAAGAATTCCAAAAGTATTAATCCAATTATCTGCCAGTTCTGTCCTCCCCGATCTTTTATGGTATATAATTGACCTTTTCTCTTTTCAATTACAATATTCGTAGTAAATAATGTTAAAATTATACTAGAAGCAATAACTGGCACCATAAAAACTATTGCTGTTTGGGCTAAACTATATGATTGTTGAAGCTCTATTGTCGGAGTGTCTAAAATAATATATTGTGAAGATTGGTATGCGATTTTCAGTCTATCTACTAAATCCTCAAGAATATTTAGAATTTCTCCGATACCATTTTTTTTCAATTCATCTACTTTGGCTTTAACCATAATGGCTGGTTGTATTCCGTTTACTCTCATTTGAAGGATATCTGAATCAATAATGTTTTCTCGTAAGAAAATAACTGAATCTCTCAGGAAGCTTGCCGAGAAGGTTTTTTGTAGCATTGAAATTGTTGGTATAGGACGGTAAATCCCTTTAACTGTCACATTAATGAAATATCGTAACTCAAAATGAAAGAGACGAACTTCTCCTAATTCCGGACTTCTTCTAGCAATACTAATATTAATTTTCATACCTGGTTCTATGGCATAACCTACAATTCCCTCTATTTCCTTTGCTTCATATTCACTGATAAGAACTTCATCTAGTTGTAAATCATATGAACCACGAACAGAGAATTGAGATTCTATTCGAGCTAAGGAATCTTTAGGCCACAGACCTAAAGCTGTTATCGAAATTGGATCATTCGGATCCTCTTGTGGGTCAAAAATATAATCTGGGTCTTTATCCTCTGCATTAAAACAAGCAAGATTGTAATACATTTCATATGTTTTCAAGACTATTGGATCATTATTTAACCAGTCAAGAATGAAGGGGATTTGATCGGGCATATATGTTGAGATTTTTAGTTCAAAATCTTGATCTGTTAGAAAATCACGAGCTGCAAGGTCTTCAGCTGTCGAGGACCATAATCTCAATGAAATTAATAATGAGATTGAAAGAAATATGCCTAGAATATATAGTAAAGATTGTTTTTTGCCATTTGCTATATTTCTCATCGCTGAATTGAAATAGAATTTTGTACTCATGACTATCACAATAATTCTAACACTTCTCAAACACTGAGATTTCTTACTTTTTATCGTTTAAAAAACTAGTAATAAGTCTCGTTTTGAGAGGGAACTCAACCCCCTTACAAAGACAAATAAAAATTGTTGCTTTCTTATTTTCTAAATCAAACTATAGATTAAAATGAGTGAGAGTTATTGTTTTGAATAAAGCAAGTATTAAAAAAATTAGGCTGTAAAATTCAAGATGTCAAGTACAAAACTTTCCTACAAAGTTATTGGAATAGATTGTGCAGGTTGCGGAAAAACTCTGGAAAAGAAACTCCTAGGTTTAAAAGGTGTACTTGACGTAAGAATAAACATTGTCTTTAAGAAAATCTTTTTTGAAATTGATCCAGATTTAGTATCAGAGGAACAAATAAAATCAGTAATCACAAAAGCTGGTTACTCTCTATACAAAGAAGAGAGTTCAGAATATAAATCAGAAGATGAAATACAAGATGAATTGGAGAGACGTCATCAACAAAGCATCTGGAGGTCAATTTTCAAGAAAAAAGAGTTCTATACAATTCTTATCTCTGGAATCCTGTTGCTTGTGGGAGCATTGCTGCAATTTCTATTTGAAATTCCTATTGCTTCACGCGTAGCTTATATTTTAGGTATGATTATTGGTGGTTTGTTTATTTTTAGGAAAGCCTTCTACTCCATAAGGGGATTAAGGATTGACATAAACATACTAATGACAGTTGCAGCAATTGGAGCTATAATTTTGGGTGAGGATATAGAAGCAACAAGTATTGTTTTCCTATTTTCTATAGCTGAATTAGCAGAAAATATCAGTGTTGAGAGTGCGAAGAATTCTATTGAAAGTTTGATTAATTACGCTCCATCAAAAGCAACTTTGGAAACCAGCGATGGAAATATTATTGTTCCTGCAACAAGTGTGGAAATAAATTCACACATTATTGTAAAAGTAGGTGAAAGAATTCCCTTAGATGGTGTCATTTTTTCAGGTAAATCATACATAAATCAAGCGCCGATAACGGGTGAATCAATGCCTATCTTAAAAACAAAAGGGGATGAAGTTTTTGCAGGAACTCTTTGTGAAGATGGTGCATTAATAATTCTAGTAACAAAGAAATATGAAGACATTTTTTTGAGGAAAATCGTGGAACTTGTAGAGAACTCAGATCAACGAGCACCTATTGATCGTTTTGTTGATAGTTTTGCTAAATATTACACTCCAATTATGTTTGTAGTGGCTTTAATTACTGCTTTTATTCCCCCACTATTCGGGGGAGGATTATATGTAGATAATCTAGCAGCTTGGGTTAAAATAGCATTAGTAATTTTAGTAATATCTTGTCCTTGTGCAGTTGTACTATCTACACCAATTACTATTGTTGTTGCACTTAGTCGTTCAGCAAGAAATGGTGTTCTTATAAAAGGAGGAGCTTACATAGAAAGTCTGAGTAAAACAAAAGTATTTGCTTTTGACAAAACCGGAACGTTAACACTGGGTCATCCGCAAGTTCAGGATATTATTACCGTTGATGGTTTTAAAGAATCTGAATTACTTCGAATAAGTGGTTCTCTTGAGGTTAACTCCAAACATCCTATAGCTAAGGCTATCAAAGAGAAAATGCTCGATGAAAAGATTGATTCTGTAGAAGTTACAGATTTCAAATCAATTACCGGTATGGGTGTCCAAGGAGTGATCAATGGGCAAAAATGGTTTGTAGGAAATCATAGAATTGTACTCGAAAATGAGCTAGAAATGGACGATCATTTAGCAACTAGCCTAGCAATAATGCAATCAGAACAAAAATCAACTGTAATCATAAGTAACGATGACAAAGTAGTAGGTCTTATTTCAATTCAAGACCAGCTCAAACCTCATGCAAAAGGTATGATTCATGAATTAAAGAAATTAAATATTGAGAAAACGATTATGCTTACAGGAGATAATTCAAAAACTGCAAGTGAAATTGCTAGTGAACTTAAGATAGATGAGTATTATGCTGAATTACTTCCAGATCAAAAGATGGAAATAATAGATGAAATTTATGAAACCTATGGTCACGTAGCCATGATTGGTGACGGGATAAATGATGCTCCTGCTCTTGCTCATGTAAACGTAGGTATAGCAATGGGTGCGAAGGGATCAGATATTGCTTTAGAAACTGCAGATATAGCTCTAATGACTGATAGCTTCGAAGCCTTACATTATCTCATTACAGTTAGTAGAAAAGCAATGAGGGTTATAATTCAGAACATTACTATAGCTATTTTAGTTAAACTAGTTCTTTTTGTTCTTTCTTATTTTGGATATATCGATTTATGGATGGCTGTATTGATTGGAGATATGGGAGTCTCATTATTTGTAATTTTCAACGCTATTTTACGCGTTAAAGGAAAGCGAATGACTCATGAATACTGTGATGATGATTTATGTGAAATTGACCTTGACAATAATAGTCTCAATGAAACAAAAACAATTTCTTGATATATCTATAAAAAAAAGACTTTCTACCGTAACTGAAAGTCATAAAAGGGGATAACTAATATATTTAAACATAAAACACAAGAAAGAAGCATGAATTTAGGTTTTTAAAGGGATGATGAAATATGGGTCAGAATCTTAAGGAATCACAATCGCTTGGTTATATTCTCAAGCAATTGTTCA